>CBFHBI010000051.1:0-9069 GCA_965653755.1 uncultured Blastocatellia bacterium | reverse complement strand
TCTACTCCTGCATCATCAGGCCCTCGATGAGTCAAGGCATCGCGCATGATCAAGAGGCGCTCCTTGGTCTCCCTTCCGTCTGCGGAAAACATTCCGACAATACCGCACATACTATTGGGTTTTGATTAGATTGTTAGCCTGCAATGCTTGCCTATGTTTTGACTGGAACAAATCTTCGGAAGAGCGGCCGTGCGAGCACCGGTCGAGCATCAGATGATCGGCAGACATGATATGTCATCGAAAGCACCAGCACACACAAAAGCAAGTACATCGGCGTCATCCACGTTCCGTATACCAGATTCTGTGTAAATAGCGCGATCCACGCCTGGGACATTCGCAGCACAATGGTGGAATCAGCAGAATACTTGATCGCCACGCGCGCCACTTCGCGTTCTCTAAGTAGCAGTAAAATAATTCCGATTAATCCGGTATAAGCCAACCACATAACTGGCGCCGAAGCTGAAGCCTCAAAGTGGCCTTCGCCCGGGATTCTGAGACCGATCCCCAAAGGACTCTCCATGACCAAATCAAAATTTTTCTTCATCAACTCAAGTCGACCGCCGTACATATCGTCGCCAATGGTTCGCGCGCCATAACCGGATAAGACCTGAAGTTCGGCTTGATCTGCGTAGTTTTGTGCGATCAGTGCGCGTCCTTGAATTGCGAAATAAGCCAAGCCGAGCGAAAGACCGCCCAGCACCGTGGCGTATATTATCTTTTTCCCGGATTTCTTCATGAAGGCGCAGCCAAACAAAATGGGGGCAGCTATTGCTAAATAGCCGGCGTTCGAAAGTCCAAGAAAACCACCCACCAGGCAGATGTAACTAATGACTGACCAATATCTCTTCTTCTCGATTTCGTAAACTCCCTGCGCTAGAAAATAAGTCACAAAAAGAAACCCGCTGGCGTTTGACGGTTCGGCCCAAAAACCAGTCAGCCTATAAATCATAAAAGGTATGCCTTGAAATGATTGCCAAGCCGCTTGATTTCCCAGTATTCCGAGCGGACCAAAATACAATCCACCCGCACCTGCAACCGTAAAACCCTCTGCATATCCCAGGTAAAGAAGGGTCACTAACAGAACAAACTGAATTACCGTGCCCAGACCTATCAAGACCATGCATTTGATCAGAATGATTGAAGCGTGTGGCTGTTTCAGAAAATAGGTCCCGATCAATAATGCAAACAGCGCTCGCGGCAGATACTTTAACCAGGTAACGACGGACTCCTGGGCGTCAGGGGAAACAATACTTGGAATAAATGCCCACAACATGAACAAGAAATAGAACACTATGAAGAGCTTGAAGTTCCGTGAGTACAGCTTTCTTCCTGGGATGAGTAGTAAGAGAATCGCTGGAGCAACCAATTTCGCTACGTTCACAGCATCATGAATATAGTTGGCATCAAAGAGCGGCCATTCATACATGAGCACATAGGTGATGATTACAAAGCAAACGATGTAGACGTGCGGCCCTTCGATGTCGTGTGCTTTCGCTGGTTTTGTATAGTTCATTGCGTAACCCGGTCAAACACCTGAGTCAGTTTACGAGTTAGAGACTCGCGGCTGAGACTCCTGCTAAACCCCTCGGAGAGCTGGTAGCTGTCGTGTGGTTGTAATAAATATTGACGCAGTTTCTTCACCCGAGTCTCCTCAGGCTCATCATAAAGCAGAATCAGACTATTCCCATATTGCTGAAGCAGTCGAGAGATCTCGCTATCTCGGTGTGCGAGACATATTATCCGACTATTATTGCCAATGAAGTCATAAACTCGGGCAGGAATCCAGGAGTTGGAATTGACTACGGGCGGCATGCAAAGAAAAACCAGCTCCATGCTTTGGATCACCTGGTAGTATTCTTTCTGCTCCAGATAGCCATGCGTCCGACACTCAAATGGGACTCCAACCCTTTTCGCGAAATCAACAAATTTTTCCGCCTCTCTGCCTGCGTAATGAAGCTCCCAGGGCGAATCCTGTTGTGTCTCGATTCCCAGTTTGGACAGAAGTTCTAACATCGGCAATGGTCCATAACCGTTCTCTTGTTGGATGCTTCCACCATAGAAAAGAGAATGGGGTATCACGCGGATTTCACCGTTGAGTTGAATGTCATTTGGATCGTAACCGTTTGGGATGACCCAAATCTTATTTTTCAGTCCTGGATATTTTTCCACCATCCGGTTCCGACTGTTTTCGGTATTGACTATCAGCGCGTCGCAACGCTTTAGATAAAATCTTTCAAGGTAGGCGGATACTACGCTGCAATACGTATTCAGGAAGCGCCGGGGAATTGAATTAAGCGTCCAAAGATCTCTGAAATCAGCGACCCATGGCAGCTTGTATTTTTGTTTCACCCACGCGCCGATGAAATTCAGGCTAAAGGGTGAACAGGTGACATAGACGAGGTCAGGTTTGTGCTTCCGAATTGCTCGTTTGATCGCAGCCAGAGCCAGTATTGCCCAAAAGATATGGCCATCGGGCGGCACGATATTGTTTAAGAAATAAGCCAGGTATGTTGCCTTTCGATCAACTTGGCCCCTTTCCAGCAAATAATATAATGGGTTTCGCGACGTTCGAGAAATCGTGATTGATGCCCCCAATTGCCCCAGCAAGCTGTCGCTCGCCTTTGAGTCCGCCATCATTTCCGAGGGACAGATGACCACAGCCTCCCAATTTGATTCGGGCAGGAACTTAAGGAACTTCACACTCCGGATGCTCGCTACGTTTACGCGCGGAGGAAATTCCGAGGTGATCCAGAGCACTTTCTTCATACCGGTCGTATCGAGAATTGAAACGCGCAGTCCCGGGATGTTCGAAACAACACCCGTAAAGTCAGAGCTGGAATTTTTCGGCCGTAATCAGGGAAATGCCAACCGTGGCCGCTATCGTTGTCGGCGACGAGCCATTCGACTTCAAACTCCTCGAAGGAATGCTCGACAGTGAAATAGTAGCTCTGCTCACCATTCGTCACGACGGATTGGTAATGAACTCCAGACTTGATTATATCCGGCCGAAGTTTCCACCCATTGGCCCAGTGGAAATAAGACTCGATACTTATATCAGCTCGTTCAGAATTGGAAATCTCTTCTGACATATCGACTCCGTGAGGTGTCAACAGCACGTTCCGTGTCCATCCGAGGGACGGAAACAATCGGCTGACAGCCCGGGTTCGCCAAGCCACCTTCGACTCCTGATCTCCGTTTTCAATTTGGCAGCAAGTGGCGTTATCGAAGATCTCGCGATAACCCCGGAACAGGCCGGTCGAGTTCGGCAACAACGGTTGTCCGTTAATAAGCGTTGTGTTGTGTGCTTGTGCGGAGAAACCATAGACGCCCAAGTCATCTGGCCGGTAAGAGTAACGCCCGCGATCCACGAGCAACGGACCATCGGCGCTATATAGCGAGAAGCTGCCAAAGTCTAAATGTCCATGGCCACGCGGATAGGTATGTGCATATCTGGGAGTGTGCACCATAATTCGATAAGTGCGTGTCGGGTCTGAGACCCACTTCCACTCCGCTGGAGAGCGCTCAGCGACTGAGTCTCCCTCGTCCATCAGCGAAGAAAGTTTTTCAGATCCCCATAAAGCCCGCCAACTTCCAGTCTGTTCTTCTTGAGGTCGGCCGGGACAAAACCAAAACAATGGGAAATCTGGTGATAGATCGCCGACTCGCGGAAAGTTTTCATCTAATGTTCCCGGCACCTCTCTACTGATTGAGAGACAACATCCCATCATGGATCGGGCTACTGGTTCAAATGATCTTACAAACGACTCATCACTCGTAATCCGCGCGGCCCACAGAACCTCTGCGAATGTACGGGTTAGTAATAATTGATAATGAGTTGAGTCCTCGAGGAGAGCCCCATCCTCATCTACTAAGAGCGGCGTGTGCCGTTGAAATAAAGTGCGTCCCAAGTCTGCCATTGACGAGAGGCCCAGGAGTCTGCCCCCGATATAAAGAGCACGCGCATCATTCAGACTGTGATTATTAGCAGCACCACCGTAGTACTCAAGGTGCCGCGAAATGTGAAGCAAGTGTTCATTGATGGACCTAAGAATAATCGCTGCAATCTTCGAGTCCAGGGATCGAGATTCCTTAGTGGCACTGAAATACAGCAGCCAGTTCACTACGCGCTCAGAAGCGGAATAAGTCTCCCATGCGGACATATCTTTCTGCGGGCCGATCTGATCAATCCAATCCAGTATCAGCTCGTCGCCGGTTTTCAAATGCTCTTTGTGAGGCCGAAGCGCCACCCACCTCAGTAACCAGGTAAACCGGTGCAGCGCGAAGACGTCTTCCACATCGAGATCGTTCTTAAGCCAATTCAAATCGTGAAGTCTTAAAGAATACGTTGCCAACGGCAGCGGCCAGGACTCGAGGGCCGGACCCGTCTCGGCAGACCAACCCGTCGTCGGAAGTTTCGCGAACCACGCATCCCTCGCGGCGAAATGAGGCTGAATCTTTCCAACTAATTGACGGATCTCACTCGGATAATGATGAAGCTTACCGTCGCCCCGTAATAACCCATAAGCGCGATCCTTTAGACGCCAGCGAATCCGATCCACGACATACCACGTCACATCCATCGCTCGATACGGATGGGTTAGGCAAAATTTGAAATAGTATGGATCGCTGGACTTAGACTTCATCGGTTTCGCAGTTCAATGCGAAGGCGAGGACTTGTTGCCGGGCGAGATAGGAAAAGTTGAGGAGACGTTTCTAGAACTTGGCGAACCTAAGCTCTTTCAGTTCAACGCAAGTCACTCAGACGCATTCCGTCAGGCCGTGAGCAAGGTTCGACGACAAAGCGGAACCAAAGTTCAAGATTCAACAGCACCCACAAACCCCATCCCCAAGCTTTGCGGATCGACGAAAGATGACTCACTCTCTCCAGTGAGCGCTTATCAATTATTCCCCGCCTCACCAACTCTCCATGTCTTAGTACATCCAGACACAAGGTCTTGAACTGTCCTGCCATCCAGGAACCAATCGGAGCTCCGAAGCCATCCTTTCGCCGTTGCAAAATGTCTTTCGGAAGGTAATCAGCAACCGCCTGCTTGAGGATTAGTTTGGATTCGGATTCCGCGAGTTTATAGGTTGAGGGCAATCCCAGGACAAACTCAACCACTCGATGGTCCAACAAAGGCACTCGGGCTTCTATCGATGCAGCCATTGTAACCTTGTCTGTCAGCAAAAGAATGTCGTCTTTCAACCAGGTTTTGAGATCATAGGTCATCTGCCGGTTTAGCTCATCAGCCGAAGAAATCCTCGAGTAGCCCTTCATAAACTCACTGGCGACACGCGGCTCGTAACCCCGGATCACAACGTTCCAAGGAAAACTAAACGCGCGGCTTGTATATACGCTTCTTCCTGTCTGCCACCAACCCCACTTCATCATTCGTGTGGCGCGTCGCGCGATCGGCAAATTCGATTGATACCATCGATATCCAGCGAATAGTTCGTCGCCGCCGCCACCTGTAAGCACTACCTTGCCGTATTCGTGCGCAAGCTGCGAGATTAAAAAAGTTGGCACAAAGGCACCGTCAGCATTTGGTTCTTCCAGATGCCATGCGAGCAGCGGAAGATAACGATCAAAGCTGTCGAATGAGAGAGCAATTTCACGATAAGTGCAACCATATCGGGTTGCGACACTCTTCGCGAACAATCTTTCATCCATCTTGTCCGGTGCATTCTCCCAGAACGCGGTATACGTGTTCATGCTCAATGAGGGCGTCGTGTTCGAGAGCGCCACGACCACGCTGGAATCCATTCCACCGCTGAGAAAAGCCGCTACCGGCACGTCGCTGCGCATTTGCAAGCGACAAGCATCCTTGAGCAGGAACTCAAGGTGCTCAGAGGCCTGGGGCAACGATAATGCCCCATTCGATCCATCTTGCAGAAAAGATTCCGGCTGCCAATAGCTTTGCAACCTCAAGCTGGAGTTTTCAAATACTCCGATCGCGCCGGCGTCGAGCTTTTCAATGCCTTCAAATCCCGTTTTAGGACTGGGTACATAGAGCAGATGGAGATACTTGCTGATAGCCGACCAGTCAGGATCACGAGAAATCCACGGGCATTGAAGGATCGGCTTGATTTCTGAAGCGAAAGCGAGTCGTTGTCCATCCCACGCATAATACAGCGGCTTAATACCAAGGCGATCGCGAGCCAGAATCAGACGGCCCTTCGCCTGATCGAAGAGGACGAATCCGAACATCCCATTGACGCTGTCGAGAAAATCCAAACCATATTCCTCATACAAATGAACGAGTACCTCAACATCGCTGTTGGTGCGGAACTGATGTCCTTTCGCCAGCAACTCTTCTCTAATTTCCAGGTAGTTAAATATTTCACCGTTGCAAGCGATCCACACCGTCTCGTCTTCGTTAGGAATTGGTTGATGGCCACCCTCGAGGTCAATGATGCTCAAGCGTCTTAATCCGAATTGGATCTGTTGACTGTGATTCACATAATAGCCGACATCATCGGGACCCCTATGGAACGAATACTCGGCTTGCTGTTCCAGCAAACCTGGAATCTCATCAGTTCCGGCGTATCCAAAAATTCCACACATTGCTTAGTTCAATCCGGGCGGCCAACCAGAGTCGCATCTCGCTCGTCTCTGATGACGCGTACCGATTCATTTGCCGCCGAACTATGATTAGGGCTCTTGGCAGAGCCGTAAGCATCCTCCACAGTTAACAGCAAATGTTTTTCCTTCAAGAAATTCATAAACCGCGTGAGCGCCTTACCATCCAACGCATGGAAAGTTCGTCGCAAAGCGGACGGCCAGACACGTCTGAGCCGATCGAGAGTACCCGAGTCCAAGGCCGCCTTGATCGCTTCCGCCAACTCTTTCGGACTCTCGGCAAATAACGCCGCGTCGCGAAGGTCACCCAGCGGCCCGATATTTAGAATCGCACAATTATCAAAGACAACCGGTGGGCAACCTAAAGCAATTGCTTCCAAACCCGTCGTGGAATTGGTAACTACTAGTGCGTTGCTGGCTCGCAAATACGAATGGAGGTCCGCATCTACGTCGATTATCCTCCTGTTTTCCGGAGCGAGGGTGACGAATAATCTTGCGACGTCGATCTCGACCCGGCAGTGATAGTGAGACTTGAATAAAAAAGTAGTCGCAGCCGGCAAATGCGAGATCGCCTCTTTGAGCGATTCCAACAAAGCCATCGAATCAGACAAATCGCTTGAAGTCGCAACCAGCACAATGTTCCCGGTCGTAGGAAGTCCGAGTTTGCGCCTGAGGCTGGCTTTCTCCTCGCTGCTCCAAGCTTCAACTCGCAATTCGTTATAGCGCACAGCCCCCACAACCGCCGATCGCGATTCCGGGTAGCCGGCATCACGCATGATTTCCAGCGGCCGGTCTCCTGTCGTCAGGTAGTAATCGGGTAGCGGCGTGGCCAACTTATTCTCACCACTGAGAGCATCGCGAATCTCGTTCTTCGCAAAAAAATACATAAGCGTATTCGAAGAGACGGTGGTGTGTTGGACGGCAACCGATCGCGTTTCCGTTGGCTGCAAACCCGACCAGATAGCACGCTCCATCGGCTGAAATTCGCACGGATGGATGACGACTCGCGGATGATAGGTAATGGCCAATCTACGCATGGCCCGAAACAGGATCAGGTTGGTCAACAGCTCGACGCCGGTCAAAGATCGGTCCAATTCCGATCGCCAAGCGGGCCCGACATCCCAATCTCCGAAACGAGCGTGGACCTCAGGCCGGAGCCGGCGATACTTCCAACAGGGCCCCAGCAAACTCACGCCTGAGAAAGCCATTAGTAAATCGCTAATCGTGCTCAGCAGCAACAGGGGCACGATCTGGGCTTCTGAAAATGCTCTGCGGACTTCGAAGTAATGTTGCAATATCTCCCAGGGCCAAAGATTAAGCAGTACAACTTGCCAAACTTGATCAAAGCAACCCAGCGATTCAATAAGCTCCCCAAGATTACGCTCGCGCGGATTAGAAAACGGCTCAGCGTAAAGGACTGGATAACGGCTGTAGACCACAACATCCGGCGAATTGTTCATCAACAGTTTTCGGGCTCTCATCATCGAGAGCACTAAACGATTACCGAACGCTTGCGCTCCCATGACCATCCGCAGCGCAAAAAAGCGAAACCAAAACGATGACTTGACCCGGTTCGAAAGCGAATTGTGGGCGAGGAGGCAAACCTCGAATTGGACACCGCGTCGTCTGATTCCTGACTCAATGCATTCACCTAAGACTCGGTCACTGAGGCTAATCCGGATCTTGTCCCAGGCGCCGTGGGAGAGCGCCTCATCAATCACCGCCAGATTGTAAAGCTGATTAATAAATGGCGTACGAAGCGGACTCTTCTCCGCTGACTCAGTGAACCACCATTGACTGCCTTCATCGAAGCTCAGCAGTTCCAACAACGACGGTCCGTTCCCAACCGGTTGACTGATCCGGTCTCGCAGAAAATCAGGGTAGAAGTACCTCACCCGGGCCATCGCCTTGTCCGCGACCTCGGCAACAGGAAAAATCGTCACCGCCAATCGCCGAATTGATTCGCTTAATCGGGATTGATAAAGGGCAGGCATAACGCCCAGCGGCAACACTGTGACTGCCGTCGTCTGGTCCAGGCCGGAAAAAACTCGCTCATCGAGATGATCTACAATTAGCAACATACCAGCCCGAGGTTGCGATCGCGACTCGTCCATCGTGTCCAAATTCTCTTGAATCAAAATCCGGGAGTTAAGAATTCAACTTTTTCGGGTGGCTAAGTGCATGACGAGCAGGTTTTATTGGAGGTAAACATGGAACCGGATTGCTGAGCTTAAGGTCACATCATTCGAAGAATCGCGTTGCGACCTTGGGCATTTCTGTTAAACCTCTACGCCCAGCTTAGCGCACGTTTCCGAACTTGCTTGCCAGGTTGTGTCCGGGATCGGAATCCCTTCCACTATTCGAGACGCTCTCGTCTGCTGTTCTGGCTCGCCGGGAAGCAACACTTGCTGCCCGTGGCCGTCAACAGCTGGTGTGGATTTTAGTGTCTCGCATAGGCGAAGTACTTCCGCCCCAAAGTCAGCCGTGGG
>CBFHBI010000050.1:0-9172 GCA_965653755.1 uncultured Blastocatellia bacterium | reverse complement strand
CCCGCAAAGCTTGCGAAGCAAGCTCAAGATTGTTTCGCGCTATGCGCTCATGCGAACAAGGATGCCCGCGCTCCGGGGAGGGACCATGCCAACTTACATTGCGTTAATTAATTGGACCGCGCAGGGAATTGCCAAGGTCAAAGACAGTCCGAAGCGGCTAGATGCCGGCCGCAAGGCGTTCAAGAAACTCGGAGTTGAAATCAAGGAAGCCTACTGCACCATGGGCCGATACGATCTCGTGTGCATCATGGAAGCGCCTGACGATGAAGCTTACGCCAAAGCGACGCTGAGTTTGGGACAGGCCGGCAATGTTACCACTGAGACACTGAAGGCGTTCACTGAAGACGAGTACCGCAAGCTCGTCCGCTCGCTGTAGGTTCGCTCGCTGGAGCGCGGGCATCCTTGCCCGCATGAGCGCGCAGCGCGAAAAGATTTAGCTTGCTGCGCAAGCTTTGCGGGCAGGGATGCCCGCGCTCCGTTCAGCGCTGATATCCCGGTCCGCGCAATGGTCGTCCGGCATTTGCCGGCGTGCGTTTGCCGTTATCAACTTCGATCTGTCCATTGACGATCACGTAATTGATTCCCACCGGATATTGATTCGGCTCTTCAAAAGTCGCGCGGTCAATCACGGTTTTCGGATCGAAGATCGTAACATCAGCAAAATAGCCTGCGCGAATCAAACCCCGCTCCTTCAAGCCGACGTTCGACGCCGGCAGGCCCGTCATCTTGTGAATCGCCAGTTCGAGCGGCATTAATTTCTCATCGCGCACGTATTTTCCCAGAATGCGGGGATAAGTACCCCAACCGCGCGGATGAGACTTCGATCCCGCAAGTGGTCCATCAGTCGCGCGTGCCGAGCTGTCGGTGCAGATGCTGACGAGCGGCGATTTCAGCGCGGCTTTCATATCGTCTTCGCGCATCATGAAAAAGATCGCGCCGGTCTGAGCGTGGTGGGCGTTGATGAAATCGAACAAAGCGTCCAGCGGATCTTTGTTTTGCGCGGCGGCGATTTCTGAAAGCCGTTTGCCTTGCCAGTTATCGAGTTCACGATTGACGACGGAGCCGATCAGAATTCCGCTTGGCCCACCGCTGCCCAGGTAAATGTTCTCCCAGGTTTTCGAATCGACAGAGATTTCCCACTTCAGTCGCTTGCGAGTTTCTTCGTCTTTGAGCCGTGCGACCATCTTGTCGGTTCCGCCCTCGAGGGCCCATGGCGGCAGGCAAGCACTCAACGAAGTGCTGCCGGCGATGTAGGGATAAACATCCGCGGTGATTTTCAGTCCTTGCTTGCGCGCTGCTTCGATGCGACGGAGCATCTCCGGCATCCGGCCCCAATTCTTTTTGTAGGCAGTCTTAAAATGCCATATCTCGGCCGGAATGTTTGCGCGCCGCGCGATTGTGAAAACTTCTTTCATCGAATCATCGATCGCGTTAGCTTCGCTGCGTTGATGAGTGATGTAAATGCCGCCGTACTGATGCGCGACTTTTGCTAGTTCGACAATCTCATCAGTCTTGGCAAATCGCGCCGGCACGTATTGCAGAGAAGTGGATAGTCCGAGTGCACCATCTTTCATCGCCTCGGAGACCAACTTTTTCATCCGGTCCAATTCGTCGGCGGTTGGCGGACGGTCGTCGTAACCAATCACGTATTCGCGCACTTGGGTTGCCCCGACGAACGTGCCGAGGTTCAGACCCGAGCCTTGTCTTTCAAGCCGCTTGAAATATTCATCCAGCGTCTTCCAATCTACAGTGAGGTTATAGCGACGATTGAAATCCTCCTGCTCTTTCAGAATGCGATCGTTGACCGGCGCGATCGATTCACCCTCGCCAGTGATTTCCGTGGTGACGCCCATCATTACCTTGCTCATACCGCGCGGATCGACAAGCAGAAACTGCTCCGACTGGCCCAGCATATCGATGAAGCCGGGTGTCACAATTTGGCCGTGCGCATCGATCTCGCGGGTGGACTTTACGTTTGCGAGATTGCCGATGCGCGCGATGCGGTCGCCTTTGATCGCCACGTCAGCCTTAAAACGCCCGCGGCCGCTGCCATCGATCACCACACCGTTGCGAATGATCAAATCGTACTCGGCAACCGGGATTGCTAGGGGCGTTAAGTTGCTGAGGTTTGCTAAGAGCGCGATGCACGCGACAGCAAGTTACTTTTTCATTGAATTGGCTCCAGCTAACGAATGATGCGGAGCATCCTAAACACAACCGCGGCAGGCTGTCCAGAAAGCACTTCCAAGTTGCCGAGCCTCTGCACGCTGGTCGGCAAAATTGATTGAAAAGACCTTCGTGTTGGCGTAGTATGCGCCCGATAAACCTTAAAAAGTTTTTCCTGCACTCATCATCTCATCGCCGCGAGCCAATTCAGTCTGTGATGATCGGTCAAATAGTCTCCCATTACCGAATCCTCGAACCGCTGGGAAAAGGCGGCATGGGCGATGTTTATTTAGCTGAAGATATAAATCTCGGCCGCCGCGTAGCGATTAAGTTTCCTAAGCTGGATTCCGAAGAGCACGACTATCGCGGTCGCTTTCTACGCGAAGCGCGGGCAGTCTCCGAATTAAAAAATCCTCACATTGCCACGTTGTACGACTATGGCGAGACAGAGCAGGGTCATCCCTTTCTGGTGATGGAATTCGTGCGCGGAGACACGCTAAACGATCTCGTGCTTACGGGCGGGCTGACGGTTTCGCGCGCCTTGGAGATTGTGGAAGCAGTCGCCTCAGCGCTCGACGATGCGCATTCGCGAGGCATTGTTCATCGAGACGTGAAACCGTCAAACATCATGATCGATGACCGGGGACAAGTTAAGGTGCTCGACTTTGGTCTCGCGAAAACGTTCGGCGACCGTTCGATTCACGAATCTGAGCCGGAAGCTCGCACGATGCTCAACGTCCTCACGCGCAGCGGCGCGTTGATTGGCACGCCGGCATATCTCTCTCCGGAACAAGCCATGGGCGGACAGGTTGATGGGCGCAGCGATCTGTTCGCGCTCGGCGGCGTGTTGTATGAATGCATTACCGGAAAGCCGGCATTCGGCGGATCTACTTTGATTGAAATCGCGGCCAACATAATTCATACGGAGCCTGATCCGCCGTCTGCGATTAATCAGGATCTGCCGCCGCAGCTCAATTCGCTCGTGATGAAAGCGCTGGCGAAGGAGCCGACGAAGAGATATCAATCGGCCTCAGATTTAATTTTGGATTTGCGCGCAGTTCGCGGCCTGCTGAACGCCGATTTGAGTCAGACACTCCTGCAGCCGCGCATCGCTACGCTCGGCGACCTTTCTGATCGACACGCAACGCTGACCAATCTTTCGCAGATTCTGCGAAAGCCTCGGGTGCCGCTGTGGCAAATCCTCGCCGGCGCAGTGGCGCTGGCATTGGTGGTTTTCGGTGCGTGGAGATTGCTGCGAACGTCGCCTTATGTGCCGCCGGCCGAAGCCCAGAACTGGTACGAGACGGGAACGAATGCGCTGCGCGACGGCGCATTTTATCAAGCGAGCAAGGCGCTCGAAAAAGCAATCTCGATCGATGACAGATTTGCGTTGGCCCACGCGCGCCTGGCAGAAAGTTTGGTCGAGCTGGATTTTATCGATCGAGCAAAAGATGAATTACTGCGCGCTAATGCGCTGGCGAACGATCGAGCCTCATTATCAAAAGTCGATGCGTTGTACGTCGATGCAATATCGGCAACTGTGCGACGCGATTTTGCCGCAGCGGTCACGGCTTATTCGGCAATCGCCAAACAGGCGAACAACGACACCAAACCGCGCGTGTTGGTTGATCTCGGTCGCGCGTACGAAAAGAACGACGAACTGAAACAAGCGATCGACGCGTACACCCAAGCAGCGAATCAAAACCCTCAATACGCTTCGGCCTTTTTGCATTTGGGTATCCTGTATGGGCGCCAACGCGAACTGACGAATGCTTCGGCCGCATTCGACAAAGCCGAAAGCATTTATCAAGCGACAGGCAACCTCGAAGGCCGCGCCGAAGTTGTTTATCAACGCGGCGCCTTTTTCAATCAAATGAACAAGCTGGCAGAAGCCAAAGTCCAACTCGATCAGGCGCTGATGTTGGCAGACGCCGGGAACAACATCGCGCAAAAAATTCGCACGCTGCTGCAAATGAGTTTGTTATCGATAGATACCGGCGAGACCTCACGCGGCGTCGAGAATGCGCAGCAGGCGGTCGATCTCGCCCAGCGAAACCAGATGGAGAATTTGAGCGCCCAAGGTCTGACCGACCTTGGCATCACTTTCACGGTTAAAGGCGTGCCCGATGAAGCTGAGAAATACTTTCGCCAGGCCATCGACACGGCGCAGAGGGTGAAGGCGCGGGCGACCGAATCGCGCGCGCGCGCAGGCATGGGAAACCTGATTTACAGAAGAAATCCGGATGCCGCGATCAGCTATGTCGAACCCGCGCTGAGTTTCTATCAGCAGAGCGGTTATCGCGAACCGGCTGCCCGATGTCTCTTGATAATCGCGCGCGCGAACTTGCAGAAGGGGGACTTCGCCGCCGCCCAGACTGCGCATGAGCAAATTCTGAAGCTGGGCAACGACTGGAAGGATCAATCGACCATTGCGCTGGCTCATGCCGAACGCGGCGAAGCGCTGATATTGCAAGAGAACTTTTCCGGCGCGTTGGACGAGTTGGACCAGGCATATTCGATTTACAACGCGCAGGGAATTCAACGCAGTATCGGATACAACCTGCTGGATCGAGCGATCGCTCTCGTTCGCATGGGCCGATATGCAGACGCGCAAACTTTGCTCGATCAGGCCAATCAAATTGCAAACAAACCTGGTGGCGAGATCAAGAGGCTTTCGCTTGAAGCGGCTTTGGTTTCCGCAGAAATCGATTTGAGTCAGGAACACTTCGCCACGATCAAGGATCGAATTGAGAAACTGCTCGCATCGGTGGGAGACACGTTTCCCGAAATTTCGTTGAAAGCGGCGCGCCTCTCGGGAATCTCGCTCGTTTATAGCGGCGCCGCGGCAGCGGGCCAGGCAAAGTGTTCAGCAGCACTGGATCAAGCGAAGCAATCGAACAACGCTTTACAAACGGCGGACGCGCAACTTGCGCTGGCAGAGGCAATGCTGGTCGCCGGAGATGCGCGTGCGGCGATCAATATGGCCGAACAAGCTGAACAAAACTTTGCCCGCTTTGGCCAACCGGCTTCGCGCTGGCGAGCGCAAGCCGTCGCGGCGTTGGCGTCCCAGAAATCCGGCGACGGCAACAAGGCGCAGGAGTATGCTCGCCAGGCAAACACCTCAATCTCAGCGCTGCAACAAGCTTGGGGCAAAAATAATTGTGATAGTTTTCTGTCTCGACCCGACGTCCGCCGTTTGCAAAGACAGTTGGACGCATTGAATGAACCAGTGAAATGAATTCAGTCTCGTGGTAACACGCGGGCGGCCGCGTGATGACGTTAACCCCTAAGGAGAAAAACAATGCGCAACTTTTATGTCCGCATCATGGCGATTGCCGCGATGCTCGCAGTAGCTTTCGGCGTTTACGCCTTCGCTCGCCGCCCCCAGGCCGTGGCGCCCGGCGATGACATCATCATCAAAGGTGGCTCGATGACTATTCAGTGCGGCGCGAATCACAACAAGGACTGTCTTAGCCACACTTCCGGAACTTACGTGTACACGCACAAGAAAACAGGTGCTCACATAACGAACATTACCGTCAAGGATTACACCGGCGCGGTTCTCTACACCGGCGCTTTTCCGAATGCCACCCAGCAACCGGAAATTGATGTGACGTTCAAATAGTTATCTGCAACCAGGGTTTTCTGTTGACACGATCAACGCGCGCTGGACGTGATGAATCCGATCGTCCGGCGCGCCTTGGTGTCGGCCTCGCGATCTGATCTTCTGTTACAATTCAGCCGACTCGACCACCAACCCTGACTGTGAAACCACCAGCACAAGCCGTAACAATCAATGGAGTGGCCACGAAACTCGGCGCGAAACTGAGCGGCGACGGGCTCGTTAACATTAGCGACGTCACGCATGATTCGCGGCAGGCGAAGCGTGGTAGTTTGTTCGCCGCCGTGCGGGGCGAACTCTTCGACGCGCACAAATTTGTCCCGCAGGTGATGCAGCAAGGGGCCGCTGGCGTGATTTCAGAATTACAAAGGCCTTCTGATTTCGCGGGCGCCTGGATTCAGGTTGATAACATTCGCCGGGCAATGGCGGTGGCCGCGGCTGAAGTTCATCATTATCCCTCGCGAGAGCTGAAACTTGTCGGCATTACCGGCACCAACGGCAAGACAACGTGCGCATACCTAATCGCTTCGATTCCTGAAGCCACCGGTGAACCGGTCGCCATGACCGGCACGGTCGAATATCGGTTGGGGAAAGAACGTCAGAAGGCCGGACGAACGACGCCGGAAGCCACGGACATGCAGCGCCTTCTGCGACAGGCTGTTGAGATTGGGTGTAAGACTGCGGTGATGGAGTGCTCGTCGCAAGCGATGGACTTTCATCGCTGCGACGAACTGGATTACGAAGTCGCGGTCTTTACTAATCTCACGCGCGATCATCTCGACTATCACAAGACGATGGAGAATTACTGGTACGCGAAACAGCGGCTGTTCGATGGACGACTGGGATCGCGGCCAAAGACATCGGTAATCAATGTTGATGATGCGCATGGCGTCGAGTTGGCGGATCGATTGCAGAGTGAAGGTCTGCGTGTGGTGACTTATGCGGTAAATGCACCCGCCGATGTCACTGCTCGCGACGCTGAATTTTCTTTGAGTGGGATGGAATTTCGCTTGGTCATCAGCGAGCACGCGGGAGGCGTGGGTACCGAATTGGATTTTCATTCGCCTCTGGTTGGCCCACCGCACGTCTATAACACGCTAGCTGCGGTTGCGAGCGGACTGGCGCTGGGATATTCGCTCGAGGTGATCACCAAAGCGCTGGAGAAATGCACGGGCGCGCCCGGCCGATTCGAACGCGTTCCGCACGACGGAGATTTTGCGGTCGTGGTTGACTATGCGCACAGCGATGATGCTTTGCTGAACGTGCTGCGCACGGCGCGCGACGTGACGAAAGGAAGGATTATCACAGTGTTTGGTTGCGGCGGTGATCGCGATCGAACGAAGCGCGCGCCGATGGGTGAAGCCGCGGGTTCATTGAGCAATGTAGTGATTCTTACATCAGATAATCCGCGGACGGAAGATCCAAACCAAATTCTTAGCGATGCCGAAGAGGGCATTCAACGGACCGGGAAGCCTTACGAAAAGATCGCCGACCGCCGCGAAGCCATTCATCATGCGATCGCCCAAGCCACGGCCGGCGACTTGGTCCTAATCGCCGGCAAAGGCCACGAAGACTATCAAATCATCGGCCGCGATGTTTTTCACTTCGACGATAAGGAAGTCGCGCGCGAAGCGTTGGCTAAACGTGGCCGGCAATAACAACGATCGCGGCCCCAATTAACAATGACACTTGAGAAGTCGACGAGCGCTTATGACGTCGCGGTTGTCGGCTCCGGCGTGTTCGGAGTATGGACTGCGTATCAGGTTCGCCGTCGCGGCGCGCGTGTCGCTCTGATCGATGCGCATGGACCTGCCAACAGCCGATCCAGTTCCGGAGACGAATCGCGCATCATTCGCATGGGTTATGGCGATGATGAGATTTATACGCGTTCCGCGGTTCGTTCGCTCAGTTTGTGGAGACAACTGTTCGCGAAAACCGGCGCGCCGCTGTTTTCTCAAACCGGTGTGCTCTGGTTGGCCCATGAGGACCATTCTTATCCATTACTGACCGCCGAGACCCTGCAGCGTGTCGGCGTAAAGTGCGAAGTGTTGACGCCGAATGAAGCCGCGAGTCGGTATCCGCAATTTTCATTCGAAGGAGTCTCGTGTGCGGTGTTCGAACCGGAGAGCGGCGCGCTGCTTGCGCGGCAGGCAGTTCAAGCTGTCTTCCGTGAAGTGATTCGCAGCGGCGTTGAATACGTTTTAGATGCCGTCGTCGCGCCCGTTGCCGCGAACAAATTGGATTTGGTTCGGACGACCAACGGACGCCGGATATCCGCACAGACTTTTGTGTTTGCCTGCGGACCCTGGCTGCCGAAGTTGTTTCCCGATCTGCTGGCGCAGAGAATTCGGCCCACCCGTCAGGAAGTTTTCTATTTCGGAGCGCCAGCCGGTGACGCGCGATTTGCTCCGTCGGCGATGCCGACGTGGATCGATTTCAAGCACGAAGCGTACGGATTGCCGGACCTCGAAGGCCGCGGATTGAAATGCGCGATCGACCGTCACGGCGAAGAGTTCGATCCCGACACGGGCGATCGCATCGCGAGCAAAGCAGGCCTGACTGAGACGCGTCAATATCTCGCGCGGCGCGTGCCCGGTATGAAAGGCGCGCCGCTGGTCGAATCGCGCGTCTGTCAGTACGAGAACACTTCCAACGGCGACTTCCTCATCGATCGCCATCCTGATTTCGAAAACGTTTGGCTGGTGGGCGGCGGATCAGGCCACGGGTTTAAGCATGGGCCAGCCGTGGGTGAATATGTAGCGGCGAGGATCGCAGGCAGCAGTGAAGGAATTGAGCCGCGGTTTAATCTCGCGAATAAAGGAGCCTCGCGACAACGAAAGGTTTACTAGATCTAACCTGGATTCGCGACTGCAAGCCGACGATATATTTCTTTACTGTCCGCCAAAAGCTCATATAATTAGCGCAATTCAGCAGCGAACTCGGTACGCGGATTTACGAAATCACGGAATAACTTTCGAAGGCTTTACCGGCCGAGGCACAAGGCTGGCACTAAGACAATCGAGTGAGGAGTCTCCAATGGTGCTCGACAACTCCCGAATCGATATCAAAGACATTTTGGTTCCCAAGCCGGGGTTGCGCGGAACGGTTTTTGTTAGCGCGCTAACTTTGGGTTTGGGTGAAACCTGGCCGAACTTTGACCAATTGAGACAAGACGGCCTCACGATTTATAACGGTTATCCTGTTGGAGAAAAGCGGGAGGATGCCGCAGAACTGATCGCCGGTGCCGACCTCTTTCTCGGCATCTATGGATTTTCACGCTCCGGTCTGGACATGGAAGAACGCGAATACCGTCTCGCACGTGAGGCTAATGTGCCTGTGCTGGCATTTCTTCATTCAAGGTATTCAGCGCCGAATGAGATCTTC
>CBFHBI010000049.1:0-9244 GCA_965653755.1 uncultured Blastocatellia bacterium | reverse complement strand
GGTATTGGTTTCATCCGCTTATGTGGCCCAGCACCCATACGAATCCTGCGCACGCTCGTTTGCGACGAGCAGTTCAATCCCGCGCCAAACGTCATGACGCTGAGAAATCTTGTTGACCCTCGGAAAAAAACGACGCTGGATCAAGCTCTCGTTTGTTCTTTCAGATCGCCGCACTCTTTCACCGGAGAAGATGTCGTCGAGCTGCACTGTCATGGTTCGCCGCTCTTGCTGCGCGCTGTCATTGATGCGGCGCTCATGCTTGACGCGCGCATGGCCGAGCCTGGTGAATTCACTTTGCGGGCGCTCGCAAATGGTCGAATTAAGTTGAGCGAGGCGGAAGCCATTCGCGACCTAATCGACGCCCAGACTGACGACGCGCTCCGCCAGGCGACGCGCCAGATGAAGGGAGAGATTTCCCACGCGCTTCAGCCTCTCAAAGACGAGTTGGTTAAGGTCATCGTCCGTCTCGAGTCATCACTGGAGTTCGTCGAAGATGATCTGCCGTTGACCCAACAGGATCAACTGGCTGGATCGCTCCGTCACGTGCGAACTCGTTTTCACGAGATGAGCGAAACGTTTCATCGCGGCAAGTTGCTCCGCGATGGCTTGCGAGTTACTTTGGTCGGACGGCCGAATGCCGGCAAGTCCAGTCTATTCAATAGGTTACTGGGACGCGAGCGCGCCATTGTTCATCATGTGCCCGGGACCACCAGAGATGCGATCACAGAATCAATCGGCATCAACGGTATGCCGATCGTGATCACCGATACAGCAGGCCTGCGAACGGCAAGTGAAGCGGTCGAAGCAATCGGCGTCAACCGAACGAAACGTGAAGCCGCAGATTCAGATCTTCTATTGCTCGTAATCGACGGATCGGAACCTCTGACCGACGAGGATCGCAATGCCCTGTCCGAGGTCTCTGCCCATCCACACATCATCGCGCTAAATAAGAGTGACTTGCCAGACTTCTCGTCAAACATGGCTGGAGATGATGTGACGCTCGCAAACGAAATCATCGTATCCGTGTCTGCGAAGACGGGCCGCGGTGTCTATGAGTTGCAGCAGGCCATCATCAAGCCATTCACGAATGGGACCGCAAACGGCGACAGCTTGATGATCACAAATGCGCGTCATTACGATCTATTGATACGTGCGACCAATGCAGTTCTCTCCTCAGAGCGGCTGCTGGCAGAACACGCGAGCGAAGAATTGATCCTGGTTGGCCTTCACGATGCGTTGCGGTATCTTGGAGACATTACTGGCGAGACAACTTCAGATGAAATCTTAGGAGAGATCTTTTCGACCTTCTGTATCGGCAAATGAACTCTGGGCCAAGGAGCAGCGGAAGCCTTATGGTGTTTGACGAATTCTTTGACGTGATTGTGATCGGCGGCGGCCACGCGGGTTGCGAAGCCGCGTCAGCAGCAGCGCGCTTGGGTGCCAGAACTGCGCTCGTTACCTTGAATCTCGATCTGATCGGTCAAATGTCCTGCAACCCAGCTATCGGAGGCATCGGGAAAGGTCACTTGGTCAGAGAAATTGATGCGCTGGGGGGCATCATGGGCCGCGTCATCGATCGAACCGGCGTTCAATTTCGCTTGCTTAATAGATCCCGAGGCCCAGCCGTGCGCGCCCCCCGCGCCCAGGCTGATCGCACGCTATATCGACTCGAAATGCGGCGGACACTCGAGGCCACCCCGAATTTGAGCCTCAGACAAGGCGTGGTTACCAACCTTGTTATCGAAGACAAGCGTGTGGTCGGAATCGAACTACAAGATTCTCGGCGAATTGCTGCGAGGTCCATTGTGATCGCCACCGGTACATTCCTTAACGGCCAGATACACACCGGTCGTCGCAGCTACGCTGGCGGCCGGACGGGTGAACCAGCATCGATTGAATTCGCGCAGGCTCTGAAACAACTTGGGTTTCGCGTCGGCCGGTTGAAGACCGGCACGCCGCCGCGTCTCGACGGGCGCACGATTGACTGGAGCGCGTTCGAGCGACAGCCGCCCGATGAGCAGCCCGTGCCGTTCTCGTTTTCGACGGAACAGATCACCCAAGAGCAGTTGGATTGCTACATCGGTTTTACGAACCAGCGACTCCATGACGCCATTAAACAAAATCTCCATGAGTCACCTCTCTACTCGGGACAAATCACCAGCATCGGCCCACGGTATTGCCCATCAATCGAAGATAAGGTAGTCAAGTTTCCGGACAAGACGCGCCACCAGCTTTTCCTTGAGCCCGAGGGCTATAACACGAACGAAGTTTATTTGAATGGCTTTTCGACTTCGCTTCCTGCTCAACTTCAGCAAGAACTGGTTAGTCTGATTCCTGGTTTTGAAGCGGCTCAAATTATCCGTCCCGGCTATGCGATCGAATACGACTTTGTGGATCCCAAGGAGTTAACTCCATTTCTCGAGACTTCCGCAGTCAAGGGTCTATTTCTAGCCGGACAGATCAACGGAACAACTGGATACGAGGAGGCCGCCTGTCAAGGTCTAATTGCCGGAATCAACGCGGCGTTGTCCGCGAAGCAGAAGGCGCTCTTCCGACTTGATCGCAGCGAAGCTTATGTCGGCGTGCTGGTTGACGACCTAATCACCAACGGCGTTGACGAGCCTTATCGTATGTTTACCTCTCGCTCGGAGTATCGTCTCTTGTTGCGACACGATAACGCGGACACTCGGCTTGAACCGATCGGTCGCGAGTTGGGATTGGTAGGTGATAACGACTGGGAACGGTTCAATCGCAGGCGGGGAAGACTTGCGGCGCTGCGTTCGGCGCTTAGCCAGAGCAAGATTTCGCGGCGTGACGAAAGTTATGAGAGCATGAGATTGCTCACCGGGCAGGACTTGGGTGACTCTCTATCATTGGCTCAACTAGCCTTGCGTCCGCATGTCACCGCTGAGACGGTTCGAGACCTGCTGCCTCGCGCTAGCCACGATATACCGGTGACGGATTTGGAGTCAGCATTGGCGGATATCCTTTACGCCGGCTATTTGCAAGCTCAAACCACAACGAACCGTCGGCTTAATCAGCACGATTCGCTTCGGGTTCCGGAAGGGTTCGCCTACAAGCAGGTGGGTGGTTTGTCACATGAGATGGTCGAGCGACTCCAACGAGCCCAGCCGCAGACCTTTGGACACGCTAAGCGGATCCCCGGTTTGACCCCAGCCGCGCTGTCGCACCTTCTCGTCCATCTAACAGCAGCACAACTTCAACACCCTTGATGTTTCACGTGAAACATTTCCACGTAATCGACCCTGTTTCACGTGAAACCTGAGACCCCAGTCTCGCCGAAAATGGAGTAGCGCCAGAGTTGCAACTATGCTACTGTCCACCGCAGAGACGGTGGGAAAAGTTGTAGCCATCGCTAATCAAAAAGGCGGAGTGGGCAAAACCACGACAGCCATCAATCTCGCTGCTGCTCTCGTTCAAACACACAGGTCGGTTCTCTTAATTGATATTGACCCCCAGGCAAATTCAACATCTGGCGTCGGAGTTGAGCGTTCTACTCTTCACAAGACGATTTACCACGCGCTGCTCTTAAAGGAACCGTTGAGCGGAATCGTCCAATCCACCAGTTTTGGCTTTAACCTCATCCCATCGGACAGGAACCTTGCCGGAGCCGAAATCGAATTAATCGACGCTGCTGATCGCGACGTCGTTCTTAGGGCGGCGATTTCTACAATCAAACAGGAGTACGACTATATTCTCCTCGATTGTCCCCCAGCGCTAAACCTGCTCACGTTAAATGCATTGGCCGCGGCCGACTCTCTCCTCGTGCCGGTGCAATGCGAATACTACGCCCTCGAAGGTGTATCCGAACTCTTCAACACTCTCTCGCGCTTGCGACAGGCGGTCAATCCGTTTTTGAGAATTGAGGGATTACTGCTGACGATGTACGATGAACGCACAAACCTAGCGCCAGCCGTTGCCGCGGATCTTCGCAGGTTCTACAGCGGACTCGTGTTTAAGACGACCATTCCGCGCAACGTTCGGCTAGCCGAGGCTCCCAGTCACGGCAAACCGATCATTCAATATGATCCGCGCTCACGCGGGGCCGAAGCATACTTACAGCTCGCACAGGAGGTTGTAGCCAATGAACAAGCGACCTTTGGGTCGAGGCTTGAGCGCACTGATCTCAACAGGTCCGTCGCCGGTGGCCAATGACGAAGTCCGCGAAATCGAAATAGATCTGATCCGTCCAAGCCATCAACAGCCGCGCACGACGTTTGATCAAGCCAAGCTCGAAGACCTTGCACAGTCTATCCGCACGTCGGGCGTAATTCAGCCTTTGCTCGTGCGGCCATTAGGCGGTCTTTTCGAACTCGTAGCCGGCGAACGTCGTTGGCGTGCTGCTCAGATCGCTCAGCTAACGCGCGTGCCGGTAATTGTCAGGGACATTCCAGACGAGAAACTCTTGGAGCTTGCCCTGATCGAGAACATCCAGCGAGCCGAACTCAACCCGGTCGAGGAAGCGAATGCTTATAAACGACTCATCGAATCATTAGGTTTGAGCCAGGAGGAGGTGGCACGCCGGGTGGGCCGCGATCGAACCTTTGTCACTAACTATCTTCGTCTACTGAGATTGCCTGGGGACATCCAAGAACTTCTTGAGACCGAAAAGCTCACGTTCGGCCATGCGCGCGCGTTGTTGGGCGTACAAGATGCCATAACGCAGCGACGCTTCGCGCAGAAAATTGTCAAGCACAATTGGTCAGTACGCGAAACAGAGCGTCGCGTCCGGCACCTCCAGCACCAAGCCCGACCAGTGGTCGGCAGAACGCCTACGGCTCAAGTTGATCCAAACATTAGGGCAGCGGAGGTCAAACTCAGGAGAGTTCTCGGCACGCAAGTCCACATCGCGCCGAACCGTCCGGGGTCGCCCGGCCTCCTCAAAATCGAGTATTACGATATGTCCGACTTGGATCGAATATTTCAGCTAATCGTGCGAAATGCTCAAGCGGAGCAATCGGCTGCAGCTAGTTAGTACAGCACATTGTTTCTGTTTGTAGCACAGACAGCTTGACTGAAATATTCAATGCCTGCAACAGAATTTCTGTTGCTGCGCATAACAGCCAAACGCCCTAACCGACCACATAAGGGCTTCGCTCACGCTCCTGATGACATTCCGCGGAAAATCAGAGGTGTTTTTCTTGTTCGGATCGTGCCTGTGTGGTAGGGTCACCGTTCCGCAGAGTCCATCCGTTGAAACCCTGCGCTCGTGTTGTATTAAGTAATACGCGTAATTGGCAATGCAAACTGAATCGTCCCCTTCTGGAAGCCTGTTGCTTGCATCCTTGCAGCAGCGAATTCCAAGACAAACCTTTGACACGTGGTTTCGGCCTTTGAGGATCAGCACCTCGGCGTCGAAGCGAACGTTCACTTTCTGCGCGCCTAACCCAGTTGTCAAAGACTGGGTAATCGCTCATTACGGCGATCTGATCAATCAATCTCTCCGCGAACTCTCGCTCGATCAGTACCAGGTCGAATGGCAGTCATCGAATCCTTCGACTGCTATGCCGGATCTTGACTCGATCGCCTCCATAGCGCCTCTTCAACCAAGGGCTGCCGATGCGGGCGCTGGGCAGGAGCCCATGGCCGCTCTAATTGAGACGGTTCCCACAACACTCAATGAAAGGTACACGTTCTCTAATTTTGTCGTAGCATCATGCAATCGCTTTGCGCATGCGGCCAGTCAGGCGGTGGCCGAAGGGCCGGGCCGAACCTATAACCCTCTATATCTTTACGGTGGAGTCGGTCTCGGCAAGACCCATCTTATTCAAGCCACTGGTCATGCGATAAAAGCTACGCGCCCGGATCTTCAAGTCGCTTACCTGTCGATCGAGCGATTTATGAACGAACTAATTACCGCTATTCGTTACGGGTATGATAAGACTCGCCTGTTTAGAGAGCGATACAGATCAATAGATGTTCTGTTGATTGACGATGTTCAGTTCATAGCAGGAAAGGAGCGGACGCAGGAGGAGTTCTTTCACACGTTCAATGCGCTTTATGATGGCCAAAAGCAGATTGTGCTAACGTCCGATTGCCCACCTCGCGACATTCCGGAATTAGAAGAGAGACTGCACTCTCGTTTTGAGTGGGGATTGATCGCTGACATTGAACCGCCCGACGTGGAAACCAAAATAGCAATTCTGCGAGGGAAGGCCGAACTACAAGGAGTCAAACTTCCTGATGAGGTCGCATTGTTCATTGCCACCAGCAGCAAACACAACATCCGCGAACTGGAAGGAGCTTTGATTCGTGTCCTGGCGATGGCATCCCTTCGCGGCGTGGCGTTGACAAAGAACTTAGCGCAGGATGCTTTGCGAAATGTCGCTCAACTAAACGATAGCGGCGCCATAACGATTCCGATGATCCAAAGGGTTGTGTCGGACTTTTACAAGATTTCACTGGAGGATCTGAAAGCTCGGTCTAATATGCGGCAGGTATTGGTACCGCGACAAGTCGCGATGTACTTGTGCAAGAAATTGACAAGCAAAAGCTATCCCGAGATTGCCAGGCATTTCGGCGGTAAGCATCACACCACAGTCATTCACTCGGTTGAGAAGATTGATCAGTTGTTGCAAACGGATCGAGAGATGGAAACGGTTGTGAGACGGTTGACTGAAAGCATTGGAAGTTAATCTCGTTCACAGCGCCGTTGTGGAAAAGTTTTTCTCATTTGTGAATGTGAAGAGAAAATGGTTAGCACGGTTTCTGGAAGTGAACAACCGGACGGGATTCACAAGCCTCTTGGGGCAAAAGAGCCGGAAAGCTACTAACTTCCACAGAATCACAAGCCATACTACTTGATACTAAATAAATAAATATGAATCGTTCTTATTAACAAACTGAAAAGGGCGTGCAAACGTAGGTGTACGAAATATGATATATAAGACGCGAAACAACGATTGGAGTTCAAAATGCAATTTGTGATTGCGCGTGGAGCGCTGCAAAAGGAATTATCTTTTGTCCAAGGCGTGGTTGAGCGCAAGAATACGATTCCGGTATTGGCGAACATCCTGATCGAATCGGCCGGTGAGAACGCCATCAGAATTAGCGGCACCGATCTCGATGTTACGATTCGTTGTGATGCTGATGCTGAATCGATCAAGTCTCAGGGTGCGATTTGTGTTCAAGCGCGAAAACTATTCGATATTGCCAGACTACTGCCTGACGCGCCGGTTAGTTTTAAGCGAGAGGAAAACGACTGGGTCACGGTCGAGTGTGATCGTTCCAAGTTCAGGCTGCCAGGAATAGCAAAAGATACGTTTCCGGAGTTGCCCGGATTTAAATCTACGCCATTAAAATTGCCTGCCTCGCTACTCAAGCAGCTTATCGACCGGACTATTTTTGCCATTACCCAGGAAGAAGGCCGGTACACATTATCAGGCGCGAAATTCGAATTTGGCGCCAACGGCGTGACGATGGTGACAACTGACGGCCATCGTCTGGCCTTTGCGTCCCTGACCGGAAAGATGGACGCCGCGACAGCCGAACTGGATGTGTTAATTCCCAGAAAAACCCTGGCTGAATTAACGAAGTTGACCGGAGACTTTGACGGAGATATTAGTCTCGGCGCTGACGAAAACCACGTTTACTTTCAACTTGGATCGCGATTGTTGATTTCGCGCATGCTGTCGGGTCAATTCCCGAATTACGGAATGGTAATGCCGAAGAACAACGATCGATCCGCGACCTTTGATACTGGCACCTTAAGCCAGGCCGTTCGTCGTGTGGCTTTGATGGCTGATGATCGGTCACATGCGATTCGATTTCACTTGAGCAAAGAACAACTCTTGATCAGCGCGCAGAACTCAGATGAAGGCGAAGCACGAGAGACTGTGGAAACGGATTATGCCGGCGACGACACGGACATCGGCTTTAATGCGCAATACCTCCAGGACTTTTTGAATGTTGTAGGTTCGGAAAAGGTGATGTTTGAATTCAAAGATGGAAATTCACAGGCGCAACTAAGGCCGAGTTCGGACGACTCTAGCGAATATAAATACATCGTGATGCCGATGCGGCTTTAGTTCTTAGACGAGTGTCTAATTAGATAGTTGAAGCGAGCGTGCGAATGCCGCTCGCTTTTCGTTTGTCATAACCTTAAGAGCCGACTTTCATGGTAAAATCGCGAAGTGTTTCTGAAATCGATCGACGTACAAAACTTCCGCAACCTCAAAAGCTCGATCGACTGGTCTCCAGGAATAAATATTCTTTACGGAAACAACGGCCAGGGAAAGACAAACTGGCTTGAATGCATCCAACTCCTTGCGCACGGTAGATCTTTTCGCACTCATCACCTTCACGAGGCCGTCGCTTTCGGAGAAGCAAACGCAAACGTCACGGGAATTGTTCATCACGGTGACGCGATTGACCGGCAGCTAAGAATTGCGATTCAACGCAACACCAGGCAAACATTCATCAATGGAAAACGGGAACCGGTAGCTCGTTATCTCGCGCAGCTTCACGCTGTTTGGTTTACTGCCGACGAGTTGGAAGTCGTGCGCGGTGGACCGGAAGCCCGGCGCAATTTCCTGGATCGCGGCGTAACGTCACTGCATCCGCCTTACAGTCAGACGATCAATGATTACCAAAAAGTGATTAGGCAAAAGAAACGGCTACTGGAACAAGCGGCGGAGAGTCAAATCTAACTGGAAGAGCTGCGCAATTTGCTCGCTCCCTGGAACTCGCAACTGATCTCGCTGAGCGCGCAGATTCATCGCGCGCGAGCGCGCTACGTCCAGCTTCTGAGTGAAGTGATCGAGCAGAATCTTTTCGGCGATGCGCTTTCGATTCGTTATGTCTCGTCGCTCGAAAGCAAAGGTGATCTTTCTAATTACGAGCAGTTGGTTGCCGAGCGTCTGCGCTTGCGTTTAGAAGCAGAGATTTACGCCGGAGCTTGTCTGATCGGTCCTCATCGTGACGATTTTGAGATCCGTTTTCGCGATCGAAATTTGCGCAGTTTTGGGAGCGCCGGCCAACAGCGTAGCGCATTGATAACACTTGATTTAGCGGCGATTTCACTGTACTATTTGAAGCATCAGGAAAACCCGATTTTCCTCATTGATGACGTGGACGCAGAACTCGACGGAAGCCGCATTGAAAGCCTCCTGGAATACCTCGACGGACGTACTCAAACGTTCGTTACAACGTCAAAGCGAAACTACTTTGAGAGGTTCAATCGGAAGGCGCGCTTTTATGAAGTGCGCGAAGGGCAGGCGGTTCC
>CBFHBI010000048.1:0-9330 GCA_965653755.1 uncultured Blastocatellia bacterium | reverse complement strand
TTAAGTCCTTGCTATTCAACCAAGCAGAGATTCTCACTAAGTGCTTGGCCTGTGCAGATTACGGCTTGTCAACGCTAAGGGCGGCGTTAGTCGATCGGTGACGCACTCGATGGTATTCCACGAGAAGTGAAGAAGCGTGACACGTGATCTCCATAGGAACAATCATCAATGGGGCGAATTTCCTCGGCCGGTGCGATATTCTCCCCGAGTTCTCCAGTCGCTCACCATAAATCCTTGGCAGGGCAGTCGTTGTAAAAGCAAGCCTTCTACCGAAAACCTCAGCTTGACACGGCCAAACGTAGGGATTTAGCCTTACACGGTTATGAAAGTGAAAATCATTATCAATATGGCACGAAACTCGCCGGGAGACGAAGCGACGAAGGAGGGAGCATGGGTAAACCCATAGGTTTGGCGATCGTTCTCGGTTTGTTCCTTGTGGGGAACGTGTGGGCACAACAGGTAGCGACTGGACAATTGACCGGGTTGGTGCGAGTACAACCGTCCGCCGCGCTGGCGCGGAATGTCTTGGTTACCGTCAGAGAGCTGAAGAGGTCAGTGCTGACGTCCGATGATGGGCAATATCAAATCACAGACATCCCGCCCGGACGAAATCAGGTGATTGATCACCTGGATCAAGTTTCGGACATAGTGAGGACCGTCCAAATCGGCACCGACACACAGAGGCTCGATTTTGAACTGAGCTTGTCGACGGTTAGCGAACAGGTGACCGTAACCGCGAGTGGAGAAATGGAAGCTGTCAACAATTCATTCCAAGCCGCTAGTTCTGTAGGAGCACTAGAACTAACTCAAAAGAATACTGCTTCAATCGGTGAAGCACTCGAAGGACAACTGGGCGTGGCGAAGCGAAGCTTTGGTCCTGGCTCGGGTCGTCCGGTGATAAGAGGCTTCGATGGCGATAGCGTTCTGGTCTTGGAAGACGGCCTGCGGTTGGGGGGCATCGCCTCGCAATCCGCTGATGAGGTTGAGCCTATCGATGTGCTGTCGCTCGATCGAGTCGAAATTGTCAAAGGTCCGGCGACTTTGCTCTACGGCAGCAATGCCATTGGCGGAGTCGTTAACGGAATATCGACAAACGATACTTATCAGCGCGGCCTGGCTGGTTATCTAAATAGTTTCGGCAGCACGAATAACTCGCAGGCAGGCGCTAGCGCCGGATTCAAATATGGTTGGCGAAACTTTCTGTTCTTTAGCAATGGCGGCGCACAGAAAACAAATGATTACCGTTCAGCAATCGGAACGATTTTGAACTCTTACGCTCGCGCCGGAAATATCAGCGGCGGGCTAGGATGGTTTCCGCGCAAGGGTTGGCTATCGCTCACTTACGCGTACGATCGGCGACGACACGGACTACCAGCAGAACCAGATGCCGTCGATTTTGAATTTCTGAAAGAGCGGCGTCACAGCTATGACCTGAAAGGCGGACTGCGGGAACTGTCGGGCTTCATCGAGGGCGCGGACTTCGGACTCCGTTACAACGACTACAAAGTCCGTGAGTTTGAATTTGAATCGGACGAGAATCAGACCGAACTCGACTCGATTGCCACCAACAACAATTTTAACTACCGCGCGAATCTAAATCATCGACGACGCGGCAGGCTCTCCGGCACGTTCGGCGTCTCCGGTTTCACTCGCGACTTTGTTTCGATCGGCGAAGAGGCCCCGGCGCCGCGCACGAAGCAGCGCTCATTTGCAGTGTACGATCTAGAGCGGTTCGATTTTGAAAAGTTCGGACTACAGTTGGGGGGCCGCATTGAACAGAACGGTTACAACCCCGACGGGAATTTTCGCGATCGCAACTTCATTGGATTCTCGGGGAGTGCCGGGGTGCGCGTGCCACTCTGGAAAGGCGGATCGTTTGTTGCGAACTATCAACATTCATTCCGGGCGCCGGCGCTGGAAGAGCTTTACAATCACGGTCCGCATCCGGGAATTCTCACCTTCGACATCGGCAATCAGAATCTGAACGCTGAGCAGGGCGACGGCATCGATCTGTCGCTGCGCCACAGCACGAAGCAAGTGCAGTTTGGCAGCGGCTTCTACTACTACAACATTCGTAACTTCGTTTTCACCGCGTTCACCGGATTGACCGATCCCAAGTCGAACTTGCCGATAATTCATTACGAGCAGGGGACGAGTCGATTCGTTGGCGTCGAAGGAAACATCGATGCCAGGATGCGTGGCGATCTCTGGTTCAGTGGAAAAGTCGATTACGTCCGGGCTGATCTTACCGACTTGAATAAGCCTCTGCCACGAATTCCGCCCCTGCGCGGAGCCGTTGGACTCGAGTGGCGTCATGAGGCTTTTACGGTCAGGCCGGAGTTCGTGATGGCGAATCGGCAAACAAGGCTCTTTGATAACGAAACGCCAACGGCAGGTTACTTGGTCTTCAATCTCAACGGCTCTTATACTTTCGTGACGAGCCGAGTAGCGCATATCGTCTCAATCAACGGATACAACCTCGGAAACACGCTTTATCGAAATCACTTGTCATTCGTTAAGACGATCGCACCGGAGATTGGGCGGAACGTGCGATTGAGTTACGCGATGCGTTTCTGATTGTCCGCGGGCTTCATGTGTGATCTCTGCGCATACGATTCTGCCGTGGACGTCCGACTTCTGAAAAGCATTGTTTTTGAGCCAGGGACCGTGGCGCCGGATTACGGAACGGTCGCCTTTGGTGCTGACGGCTTCTCAAACTTCGAATCATCGAGCGAGGGGTTGAGTTTTACTTCGGTGAGTCTCACCGTTGCCCGCGAATTGCGCACATCGAGGAGCGACAAATCAATCGAGAAAGCCACCTTCACGCCGTCGACATCGCGATAGTCGTCAAAGTCTCGCTGGGCCGGAACCACGCCGATCATGGTTGATGTAAAGCTGTTGACGCGGCGCAACAAGCCAGTCTGAGCATCAAACATAAGTTGGCCGCGACCACCATTTGGATTACTGGCGTTGACAACGTAAACCTCATGCCCGTCGATCCTGTCCGTTCCCACGCGCTGTGCAATGCGCGGATACTGCTGTTTGAATCCCGCTAGATCGAACCAATAGTTATTTAAAGTCTCTCTCAACGCCCGTACTTGTGGGGCCGGCAGATCGCCGACGCCACGCGGCGTCTTCTGCCAACCGGCAGTGCCATTGAATCCCATCTCCTGCGTGGACTGCGGCGTGATCACACTCATATAGAACTTGTCGGGAGTAGATCGACCCAATTCGAAGTTTGTTCGCGGTCGATCCGGAATACCCTGGCTACCTTTGATCGTCAAGGTTCTTACTTTGTCCAGCGCCGTTTGGCCGCCAATGGTGTCGAGGTATTTTTCTATAAGCTGATCGGCCGTCGGATCTCCGGCGTGAGGTTGAACCGGAGCCGGGCTCGCACCAGGTTGTGGCGGATTCGGCCGAGGAGAATTCGGCAAAGGCAATTGGGGAAAGCCCGCCGGCGATGTGTTGCCTCGATGACAGGTGTAACAACTGATCTCCGCACTGCCGGGAGACGTCCGTTTGCGAAGGTCCAGAACCATCTTGATCATTTCGCGCGCAGTGTTCTTCTCCGGCTTCGTGTCAGCGACAAAGTCCCACTGGCCTTTGTCATTCACATGACAGAGATCACAGTTCCGGCCGAGCGAAACCGCAAAGAAATTCATGACCTGAGGCAATTCGCTTTCAGGCAAGTCCGTCAGGACCTTGATGTTCTTGAAAGCTTGCGATTGACCAGCGGTTGGGCCGGCGGCACGCGTCGGATTCTGTTGCGGCTGTTGGCGGCGCGCCTGGCCGTGGTTGGTGAAGACAATCAACGCTGCGGCGATCGCCATAAGCAGAACCGCTAGTTTTAAGATTGTTGGTTTCATACTAAGCCTCGAACCTTCAATGGAAATGGTTTACGTGGAAACATTGTTCGCAAGAGTGCGACTAAGGAAGCGCGACGACCCAAAGTGGTTCGGTTTCGCATGACAAACCAAGACGTATAACGGTTGCCGAGGACTTCCATTAACACTGCGATTGCATTCAGCTAAGAACGATATTGTTCGAAACGCCCCGCCCAGATGAATGCCGCCACAATCCAAATGATGGCGAACTCTAAGACTGCCCCACCGGCGAAGACAGAGTGCAAGACGAACGGAACGGGGACCAGCGTAAATGAGATCGCACATACCAAGGAGGCGGTGCGCCAGCGCGGGCGCGCGAAGTACAAGAACCAGAGAACTGTTGCCAGGCTCCAGTCAAACGCCGCGTGCCAGGGAGCATCGCGAATATTCAGCGGCGCAATATGCCCGTGGCTGAAGAGCGGGGCGAGCGTCAGGAATAGGCTCACGCCGAACAACCATTTGCGCCGCCGCAGCCCCCAAAGGACGCTCTCCAGGTCGCGTTTCTCTTTTTCTGGGCTGGCTGGGATCGGCGGAGCGGCGCGCAAGGTCTCAAGCGGCGTCGCCGCGTTGCGCGCAATGCGTTCGAAGTCGCGATGCTCACGAAAGTAGTCCTCGACCAGCACCTTGGTGTCCCCGCTGGCCTCACCAGAAAAATAGATCGGCAACAAATCCGTGACCAGTTCCTGTGTAACGTTCATGGTTCTTCTCCTGCGGTGGGAACAATTTCCCGCTGCGCCTCCATTCTTTGCATCAGCTTCACTCGCGCGCGATGTACCTTCACTTTTGCCGTCACCACCGCGATTCCCAGCGTCTGCGCGATTTCGTCGTATGGCATCTCGTCAAGCGCGCGCATCAGCAGCGCGGTGCGATCAAGCTCCGGCAGTTGCTGCAACGCCTCTAGCACGGAGCGTAACTCCGCGCTCTGTTCAATCTCGGTCTGCGCGCTAATTCGTTTATCGGGCATGCTCATCGAGCGGCGCGTGGCGCGCGGCGTGTCGCAGCAAATCGGTATGGGCATTTCTTGCAATGGTAAAAAGGTAACTTTTCACCGTTGGCTGGCGAATGCGATTAACCGCCATCCATGCGCGCACAAAAGTATCCGAGGTGATCTCATCGGCCATAACCGCGTCACCGCACAGATAGAGCGCAAATCGGCGCACAGCGCCGGCATAGCGTTCATACAGGTCCTCGATGTCCGTCATCTTGATCGCCACCACAATTACGGGTGAGCACTCGAAAAGTTACATCAAGGGTATCTTCGGGAGCCTGTCCAGCATGAAAGTGAAACAAACGCCGGCATGGGCACTACGATTAGCGCGATCTTGGTAAGCGGGAATCGAGCTGAGGTCGGACACGTCGGCGACTCCAGAGCCTATCTGATTCGCGGCGGATTACCTGATGCAAAAAGTGACGAAGACTGAGGTGCTTGGATCGGTGCGAAAGAATGCGTCGCTGGCTGATCTCTGCAAGCGAGTTGGTCTCGTTGGCAAATGAACGCGCCGGCGAGGACAACATCACCGTATTAATAGCGCGATTCTTTGAAAAATTAGGTCGATGAGCTTGATTGTCTCTTGAGTTTCGTTAGCAAATGATCGAGCGAAAATCGATCGTCTGCGCGAGGCAGAAGAAAAACAAATAGCAGGAGCGCCAGACGCGGAATGACGTGAGTGTGAAATTCGTAAAGGGGCTCTTTCAGTAAATGACCAAAAGTTACGACCGCCAATACAAACCCGAGCGCGACCAGAGCCTCCCGCACGCGCAATCCCATGATCACGAGCGCCCCGGCAATTAGCTCGACAAAAGGAATAGTTACGCCGACCGCCCAAAGCGACCAGACCGGTAAGAACGTATCCGCATAAGGTAAGAACCATTTGCGCGCGTGGTTCAGTGGCCCCATTTGAAAGACCTTCATTACGCCGGCCATGAAAAAAATGAGGCCTAGCACGAGACGCGCGAACAGAATGGCCCACGCGCGATCGATCCTTCGGCCGCGTGCTTCAGAGTCGGTATCAGCGTCCGTCATATCGCAGTTCGATTCATAGCTTCCGCCTCGTAACGGCTGTGTATAATACGCCCACCCTAGACCTCCGCGAAGTTACTATCGCGGACTCTTGCGCTGGTGAGGAGGAAGCATGAAAAGAACTTTAATTTTGCTCTGTCTGATAGTTATCAGCTTCGGAACATTCTTTACATATCGCCATGGACTAGCGCGCGACTCTGAGACTGTCACTCGGCCGGAACCCACCGCCACTCCGACGCCGCCAGGGAATCCAAATCAAGAAACAAACGATCGTTTAGCGAAGCAGATAATGGAAAAGATCGCGGGACACGAAAATGATCCGGCGGAAAAAGTATTCAAGAACATTAAAATTCCGGTGCTTAAGAATGCCCCGGCAGGAAGGTTCGTCCGGATTATGAATCTGGGTTATAGCCGCGCGCTGGGTGTTGCCTGCACGCACTGTCATGTCGAGTCGGACTTCGCCAGCGATGATAAGCGGCCGAAACGAGCGGCTCGGGAAATGGCTGACATGCACAAAGCAATCAACGACCAGCTTCAGAAAATGCAGAACCTGGATCTAAAACCAGAACAGCGATTCATAAATTGCTCAACTTGCCATCGAGGCGCGATCAATCCCAACGGGCAATGAGCTATGGACACGAGAGACTTATGATCCCTTGCGGCCGACCCATTTAAGCCGGCCCGACGCCGTTGACTGGGTTGAAGAGGGACGCGGGAATATAAATGCAGAACCAAGTGCGGATAATGGATTTGAACCTCACTATGTTTGCGGAACGCTCTATGGCTGATAGCCGACACTTTCCCAGAGTTTTGCGCAATCAAACAATCGCCCTTGCGTCATAACCATTGAAACCTTACGAATATTTCCAATGTTGTCGAGTGGGTTGGCATCCAGCACGATCAGGTCAGCACGTTTGCCCGGCTCAATTGTTCCTACTTCATTATCAATCTTCATCACGCGCGCCGGCGTAATCGTTGCCGCCTGAATTGCTGCCAACGGAGTCATGCCGGCTTTGACGTAGAGTTCCAGTTCACGATGCAGAGTGTGACCTGGAACGCCGACATCTGTGCCGGCAACAATCGGAACGCCCGCACCGTACAAAGCTCCTATTAGCTTCAAGAAAACGTCCATCACCTTTCGCACTACTTCGGGCGGCGCCTCTGCTTCGCCCTTTTTGTTTATTTGTACTTTTAATTCCGGTGGGACTTTCGTCAGTCCCGGCTCAAAGCTTTCGATCGGCGTCTTCGTCGGCCGGATCATTAATTCAATCACGGCCAAGGTCGGATCAACGATCGTCTTGTGCTCACTGAAGAACTCCAGCGCGTATTTGATATTCGGCGCGTTTAAATTGACGTCGTCGGCCATGTCACTGCGGGGGAGCTTAGGAAAGAACCCTGTCTCGACGTAATTCATGTGATTGTTTTGATCCATACCAGCCTCGACCGCCTGAAGCGCATTCATCCTTTTGGGCACATGACCGGTGACAGTCATGCCCAATCGATGAGCTTCCGCGCAAATCACTTTCAGCGTTTCCAGCTTAACGTTGTCTCTAATCTTGATTTGCTCGTAGCCCGCATTCTTGTAACGTTGCACGGCAGCGCGCGCTTCTTCGGGGGTTTCGACCTGAACGTCAAACGAACGATCTTCATTCTTTCCGTCAATGTATCCGGCGAGTAGCATGCGCGGTCCTAGTCCACGTCTTTGCTTCGCCGCATCGCGCAGCGCCGTACCGTATTCAATGTCGTTGCCCACATCCCGCGCGGTCGTGATTCCCGCGGCGAGATAAACTGGGCCAAACTCCGGCTGATAAAAATGCGAGTGCATGTCCCAGAGGCCCGGCAATATAAACTTGCCGCTGATATCGATGACCTTTGCGTTGTTTGGAATCTTTACTGTTGCGCGTGGACCAGCGGCAACGATGTGATCTCCGTCGATCAGAACAACTGAATTCGAGACCGCCGGTTTACCGGTCACATCGATCAGGGTGCCACCAACTAAAGCAACCGCCGCAGCCGTTTTCGGGCTCAATTGATCTGCAAGCTGCGTGAGGCGATCGATAGCATCTTCCACAGCTCGCTTCAGAAAGAATGAAGTTTGCGATTCATATCCCTCACGAAAGGCATAGAGGTTTGTCTCAATATCGCTTCCGAGGTTGACTGCGGCGACTAAACGATTCTCGCCGTCCAGCCAAAGCGTCTGGCGGCCCCAGCCACCGCGCCAATTTCTTCCGCTCAGATGGTAACGGGTAAGTTCGATCTGTTTGCCGCTTATTGTGACCTGGTCCTTTCCGCGTAACTCCACGAACGCTTCGCCAGCCGGCAAAAGCGCAATGGAAGCAGGCCGTCCATGCGCGAGCCAGTAACGAACAAGCATCATCTCGATCGTCACCGGCACATAGCCGCTCATCGTGAAGAACTCGCGTGGCGCCGCTATGGCCTGATCTTTACCGCGGTCATGAATCGTAGCTTGGTTGGCATGAACATCGATTAAAGTGTCCTCTTGAATTTCCAGGAGAGTTGGACCCTTGATTTCAAAAGTCTGCGGGGTAAGATCCCTGGCAGCCCGTAAAGTCGCATTAACGAGAGGCTTTGTGTCTTGCTCAGCAAACGGCATGTCAGTCTTTGCCTTGACGATGACGTCGCCATTTTCTGAATGAGTAATTTGGTAGTTATCTTCACCGCGAATTTGTTTCGTTTCGTAGAATCGAAATTTACCGCTTTCTATGATCGCGGCGCTGGGCGGATAAGAGACAGATTCTAAATTCGCTTGGGCTTCCGCCAAACCCGTCGTGAACAGGATTAGTAAGCAAAGTAAAGGGGACCGTGGTAACGACAGTTTTCCTCAATACCTATCGAGGCGTTTGTTTTTCACCTTTCATGCCGTGTTGTCTGGTTCGTCGGCGCAGTGAGATTATAAGACGTATTGACAATTGACGTTGTTAGCGGTTGCCAAACACGTCCAGCGCTGATCCTGAAGCAGACCATGAGCCTGATTCCGCCTCATACGTCCGATGCGTCTTTGAAAGCTCTGACCGGCCCGTTGCCGGTGAGCCGACTTACTTCTCCTCAATTACCGCGAAAACTGCACAAACACACTTTGGGCTTGCGGGTCTCTGAGAAGAGATCGCATATCGCTCGGCATCAGCGGTGAGACCTCTGATTAGGACAGCCTTTGTCTCCGGTCCGCTGCTGGCCCGGCGGCGCTACCCGTTCGCCGCACCGGCCTCCGTCTGGCTGCTGGGAGCGGCGCTGTCGTTCGTGGACGGCCGGCTCATCGTCTTCAACGCCGGGACGTTCGCCGACGCACAAGGCGGCGTGCGACCACGTCGATTGGGTCAAGAACTTGATGATGGCGCTCAGCCGGCTGTTGCCCTCGACCAGGACGATGTCGCCGGGCCGGATGGCCGCGCGCACCACCGCCGGGTC
>CBFHBI010000047.1:0-9361 GCA_965653755.1 uncultured Blastocatellia bacterium | reverse complement strand
TGCGCTCATCAGAACGACGCAGCGCCAGCGCTGTGTAGCCGTTGAGTGCGGTCAGGAGGTTATTGAAATCGTGCGCCACTCCGCCGGCTAGTCGTCCAATCGCTTCCATCTTCTGCGACTGGCGCAGTTGTTCTTCAAGCTGCTTACGATCAGTGACATCCCGGAAGCTAACCACCACGCCAGTCACTTCACCTTTTTCGTTTTTGCTAGGTGAGCAGGAGTACTCGACGGGGAAGTCGCTGCCATCGCGACGAAAGAAAACTTCACCTTCGACCCGACGATTCCGGCCATCGCGCAAGGTTTGATAGATCGGGCAATCTTCGACGGGGTAAACGCTACCGTCGGCCCGATGATGGTGCATCAGTGCGTGCGCGTGCTTCCCCACCATCTCTTCGGCGGTCCGGCCAAACATCGCTGCTGCGGATGCATTCTCGAAAATGACGTTGCCGTGCAGGTCGAGCCCATGGACTCCTTCGGTGACCGCGTCGAGCACCATCGACGTTCGTTTCTCAGAATTTGCGAGCGCTCTTTCGGCGGCGCGGCGCTCACTGACATCGCGTCCGATTCCCTGAATGCCTACCGTGACGCCGTTTTCGATCTGGAGCCACGTATTAACTTCGAGCGGAACACGTCTTCCGTCTTTCGCAAGGATTTCCAACTCATACGCAGTGATCTCTTCTCCGGCTAACTTGCGGGCCATCATTTCACGCGCCCTTTCCACGTCCTCAGGCACAAGAGTTTCCGACAAGTTCAGCTTGAGCGATTCCTGCAGGTTGTATCCGGTGATCCTTTCGCCGGCTCTGTTTGCAGACGTGTAGTTACCCTCGAGATCGTGTGAATAGATGATGTCACGCGCGTTCTCTACCAGGTTTCGGTAACGTTCTTCGCTGGTGCGTAGAGCTTCTTCGGCACGCTTGCGTTGGGTTATGTCGCGGACGGCAGCCATGCGGGCAGGCACGCCCTGGTACGTACAGGTCTGGCTAGAGACTTCGATGTTGACTAGAGTTCCGTCTTTCTTTAGGCCGATTGCTTCATAAATATTTCGAGCTTGAGTTATTTGCTCGCTAACGAAATCTCTGTGGCTGTCAGGCGTTAGTTTCAAAATTTCCTCGCCAATCAACTCTCCGGCTGTGTAGCCGAACATTTCTGCGTACGCTCGATTGAGGCTGAGGATTTTTCCGTCACGATGAATGACGATGCCGTCGAACGCCGAGTCGCTAAGGCCCTTGTAGCGCTCTTCGCTTTCGCGTAATGCAGCTTCGGCGCGTTTTCGCTCGCTGATGTCGGTATTAACCCCGCGCATGCCGATGGGCTGACCGTGTTCATCTGTGATCACACTGTAAGTTGATTCGACCCACAGTGCTGTTCCATCTCTCTTGACCCAGCGAAACTCCATACTGTCTGTAAGCTTGCAGTTCGCAAATGCTGCGGCCGCGGCCCCGGCCGCGCGCTCGCGATCATCCGGGTGTACGATCTGTAACCAGAAGTTCGGCGTCGATAACCACTCCTCAACGGTATAGCCCAGCATCGTCTCGACATAGTCGCTGACAAAATTAATTCTTTGACCGGCCTTATCAGGTTGGCCCCAGGCTTCCCAGACCACGCCGGGAACGGTTGAGACGATGTCATCGAGGCGCTTTCGTTCCTTTTCGACTTGCTCGTACAGCGACGCACTTTCCAGCGCCGCTGCTGCGGTGCTCGCCAGAATCGTCAGCGCCTTAAGTTGTCCCAGGGTGAACGGCCGCGGACGATTCACGTCGTTGATATGAATAGTCCCGATCAGTCGACTACCAACCTGCATGGGAATCGAGATGGAAGATTTAATCTCCGGGTGCGGCCACAAGGCATGAAAGCGCGAGTCGTCAACTTCGCCGTTGAGCAGCAACGGTTGGCGCTCGCGCACGACCCAGCCGCTGATGCTTTCGTCCAGCGCTACGCGTTCACCCAGGAGCCGCTGTCGGCCTGCGCCGCGGACGGCGGCAACGTACAACTCTTCGCCCTCGTTGGTAGGCAGGAGGATTGAAACTTCATCAGCTTCCGTTTGCTGCAGCGCCGCATCAGCTAACTTGCTGATTAGGGTCTGCTGGTCGAGCGTGAACGCGATTGTTTGGCACAACTCGTAAATCGCCACCGTCTCGCGCAACTGCATGTTCTCCAATCGCAGTCGCCGCGCGTTAATAGCTCGGGTGAGCGTCGGCAATAGCGTGGCCAGTCGAAACGGCTTCAAGACGTAATCGAAGGCGCCGACCTTCATTGCATCAACCGCGGTTTGGATCGCACCCTGACCGGTCATAATTATCGGCACCAAATGCGGATCGATTTCGAGCGCTCGCTCAACCAAGGCGATGCCGTCCATCTCCGGCATCATCAGATCGCTCAAGACCACATCAAAGGGTTCTTGCGCCAGCGCCGCGAGCGCTTCGTGGGGATTACAAAAGCCGCGGACGTCGAATGACTGAGCCGAGAGCGCTTCGACGAGCGCGTTCTTTAACTCTGCCTCGTCATCGACGATCAGGATCTTCGGGTTGTGAGTTTCAGCCATTCTGGTTGTCAGCCGCTGCAACCTGATTCGCGGTGCCGCATGTCGGCAGTTCAATGATGATCTTGGTCCCGCGGCCCAATTCGCTCTCGATGGCAATCGAGCCTTGATGTTCTTCGATTACTCGACGACAAATCGCCAGGCCGAGGCCGGTGCCTTTTCCCTCGGGCTTGGTAGTGAAAAATGGGTCCCAAATCTTTTCGAGATTCGTAGCCTCGATGCCGCCACCCGTATCGCTAAACTCGATCAGCACGCGACCGATATCACCGCCCACCAGTTGGGTCTTGACGGTCAAGGTCCCGCCCTCCTTCATTGCGTCCGCGGCGTTGGTCAGTAAGTTAAGAAAAACCTGGCGCAACTGTTGGCGGTCGGCTTGAACCATCGGCAACGCTTCGGCGTAATCGAGCACGATAGCGATGCGATTGCTGCGCATGTGACACTCGACCAGCTCGAGCGACTTATCGATCTCCTGCTCGAGATTCACCGTCGAGATTTGTCTGTGCGTGCGCCGGCTGAATTGCAAAAGATTGCCGACCAGATTTCCCATGCGCTCCACCTCGTCGGCGACAATCTGCACTGAACGCAGTTTGTCGTGGTCGGCCGTTAGTTGACTCGCAAGCGTTTCGAGCTTCAACGAAATGGTAGCCAGCGGATTGTTCAATTCATGAGCAATGCTGGCGGCCAATTCGCCCATCGTCGCCAACCGCGACGCCTGCCAGAGCTGTTGCGTCATCATCGCCAACTCATCGTTCTTCGCTTTCACCTCGGCCAAGGCTTGTTCTAATTCGGGGATGTCCTGCTTGATGGCGACGAAATGAGTTATGTTACCAAAACGATCGCGAATCGGCGTAATCGTCATGTCTTCGCGATTCAGCGTGCCATCCTTGCGGCGGTTGATGACAGTGTCTCGCCAGACCTTGCCCGCCAGAATGGTCGCCCACATTTCCTGGTAAAAGCTCTGGTCCTGTTTACCGGATTTAAGGAGGCGGGGGTTCTTGCCGAGGACCTCGTCCGCTGTGTAGCCGGTGCTTTCGGTGAAAGCGGGATTCACCCAGACGATTTTTCCGTGTATGTCGGTGATCACGATCCCATTTGCGGCACATTCAAGCGCGGCGCTTTGCAGCAACAGTTGTTCTTCGCCGCGTTTACGTTCGGTGATGTCAATAATGCTTGCCATAACCAAGGTTTCCTGCGCCGTCTGAATCGGGCTTAGACCGATTTCGATCGGAACTTCGCTGCCATCTTTTCTTCTCCCGAAGAGATCTCGTCCCGCGCCCATCGGTCGCGCCGTCGGATGCCAGAAGAAACCAACCCGATGATTTCCGTGACGTCGCCGGTCGCGCTCCGGAACCAGCATCTCAATGGGCTGATCGATTAGTTCACAACGCGAATATCCAAACAACGCTTCTGCCCCGCCGTTTGCCAGGGTGATTACGCCGTTCGCATCGGCAACCAAAATGGCACTGGGTGAAGCTTCGACCACCACGCGAAACAACTCCTCGGCCGCGCCGGCGACGTGCATCGAGCGTGCCGCTTGATTTTTACGCGGTCTTAGGTCGCTAGTCTTTCTCATTGTTCAAAAATGGGACTGGCATTTCGCCCCAGTCCGCTTTTCGAATCTCGTCATCGAGGCGGGACGCCGCGCTCGCCCCGAGACGACGTCCCTCCTCGCGCGGGCGACACCCACGTCGCCGCCCGCGTCATCGACAAGTTCAATATCTGATATCTCCACCCTTCCAGACACCATGGCTTACCAGGACGTGATACTTTGGTTTTCTTTAGGTAGGGAACCCCTGAGGAACCTGTGCGGCGCTAGTCGCAGTTTCGAATCAGGGGCAAGGCCTACAGTAACACTGCGACCAAGATCACGCTGCGCGTGTTTGAACGCACGGTTAGTTTTCAAAGCAATTAATACGAAATACGATACTTGATGTTGGGGAGCGCTTCACTTGCTTGATATGCCGCTTAGCGTAGACCGCTGCGAATTCTGGCGCAATCGGAAAATCCCTTATTGTGTTTTCGGGGAATTTGACTACAACAATATTGGATGAGGGTCTTGATTTGTGCGGATATTTAATGCCTTTAATTGGCATTACAGTTGCCCTGCGTTGCTGCGTTAGGCAGCGTCGGCAACGGCGTGGTCCTGACCGGGAAGCCCTTGGGGAGCTTTCGATTGGAAGTGCCCCGGCTTCCCGTTGCTATTCCATCTTCACCAAACCCGTTCTAATGGCGAGGCGAACGAGGCCGGCCACATCGCGGATCTCTAGACGTTCCGTCAACTGCGCTCGGTGTGATTCGACGGTCTTTACGCTGATGTTGAGCGCGGCGGCTATCTGTTTGGTTGATTTGCCTTCGGCAATGAGGACCAGAATCTCACGTTGGCGAGGCGTGAGTTTCTCGATCAGGGCTTGTTGCTGGGTGGCCGGATCGGCGGCGAGTAAGTCCGCTTGAGCCGTCTCACGCGACACGAACGTTTTACCACGCATGACCGTGGCGATTGCTTCTTGTAACTCTTCGGTGGCAGCGCTTTTGGGAATGAAGCCGGCGGCGCCTGCCTTTAACGATTGAATCACATACTCACGGGCTTCGTGCATCGTCAGCATGATCACTCGGACGCGGGGAAAGCGATGCGTAATCTCTTCGAGTACCGCGAGACCTTTGACACCCGGCATGGTGATGTCCAGCAGAACCAGGTCGGGCATTAGCTTCTCAATCAAACTGAGAGCTTCAGGTCCGTTGCCGGCCTCGCCAACTACTTCGACGCCGTCAATCATATCGACGAGTGCCCTAATACCGGCACGCACCAGAACATGGTCATCTACTAGGAGAACGGTGGGATTCACGAAGTCACCCGTCACAAAACAAAATGTGATGCTTCAGGGTACTCACGCAGTGGCATCGGCTCGGGTTTCGTTTTGCTTGCGGAATTTAACCCACTGTGTGCGGCGCGACAATAGGGGAATCCCTGATATCAACTCAGAGAATATCGTCTCATTGGATTAATTTAGGAGTGGGACGTGAACCGTGACCTTAGTTCCTTTGCCTGGGTCAGATTTGATTTGCACCACTCCGTTAACCGCCGAAGCTCGTTCGCGCATACCGTGAAGACCAAGCGCCGCGGCGGAGGGCATCTCCTTGAGTAGGCGATCGGCTTCGAAACCAACACCATTGTCGCGCACGGCCACGCACAGTTTTTCGTTAGTCCGCTTGATGTATATCACGGCCCGAGTGGCGTGCGCATGACGAGCAGTATTGGTTAATGCCTCTTGTATGATTCGAAAGCACGCGGTTTCTACTTCATGTGAGATTCTGCCGATTTCGGTGTCGCCGACAATGTCGGTAAAAATGCCGCTCCGCTTCATGTAACGCGCTGCGTACCAACGCAACGCTGCGGCCAAGCCCAGATCATCCAGCAACGTCGGGCGCAGCTCCAGAGACAATTCGCGGACGCGCTGTAAAGCATCTTCGACGACCCCGATACTCTCGTCGATGTTCGGCATGAATGTGGCCGTGGTACAAGTTTTTTGGATTGAATGGAGGTTCAACAACACCGCGGTCAATACTTGACCGATTTCGTCATGGAGTTCGCGGGCGACGTTTTGACGTTCTGCCTCCTGGGCTTCTATCACGCGACGCGCGTAAGTCTGTAGCGCTTGTTGCGCCCGTTTGCGCTCACTGATGTCGCGGACGGCTCGCACTCCTACCACCAGACCATCTATGTGAATTAGGCGGCTACTTACTTCGACGGGAATCTTTTCGCCGTTTTTACGAATAGCTTCGGCCTCATAAGTCGTTTCCATCGGCACATCAAGCTTGCGGCAGAAGTTTTCGCGCGCATCCTTCAAGTGACTGAGAAATTTGGAATAGTGCCGGCCAACGATTTCGTCGCGTTTATAGCCCGAAAGCCTTTCGGCTGCCCGGTTAACGGAAGTGTAGATGCCGCGCAGATCATGAACGTAGATTGCGTCGCGCGAATTTTCGAACAGTTCACGATAACGTTCTTCGCTCTCACGCACGGCTTTTTCAGCGCGCCGCTGATCCGTTACGTCCCGCGCCATGCCGCGTACGACGGGAGCGACAACGCCGTCGCTGCGCAAAGAGTTGTAATACTCCCAGATGCGCTTTTCACCGGAGTTGGTTTGCACCAGCATCAATCCGCTGGTGGTGCCCTCTTGGCGAAGTTTCGTCATATACTCCGTGAATTGATCGCGAACGTCCGGATCTAAGATGTCGCGGATGGTTTTCTTCCCGACGAAGTCATCAAGGTCGTAATTGAGGGCGATAGCGGCGGCGCGATTTGCCGAGAGTATCAACCCATTCATGTCATGCGTGCAGATCAGCTCGCGGCTGTTCTCAACCAGATCGCGGTAACGCTCCTCGCTTTCCCGCAGCGCGTCCTGTGAGGCTTTTCTTTCGGTGATGTCCTGCACCGTCCCTTCGTAATAACGAACGACGCCCTTTTCATCACGCACGGCGCGAGCATTAACGGACGCGCTGATATTCGTGCCATCGCGACGAGACAGTTCGAACTCAAACCCATGGACCACGTCCTGCGTCTCCAGTAGCCGTTTGAATTCTTCGCGTCGCGCCGGGTCAACATAGGCATCACGACTAATATTTGTCCGCTCCCGCATCAATTCCTCGGGCGAATTAAATCCGTGCATCCGCGCAAGCGCCGGATTGGCCGCAATATAACGACCGTCTGGCGTTGTTTGGAAAATGCCCTCGCCGGCATTTTCAAAAATATCGCGGTAATGTCTTTCGGCTTCGCGCAGCGCCGCCTCTGTCTTCTTACGCTCAGTGATGTCCTCGAGGATGCAAACAACTCGACACGCAGCCTGAGGCAGATCGATGGGAAAGTAGGAAGCTAATAAGTCGCGCGCACCTCTCTGCGGGTGAAGAATCTGCGTTTCGTATTTGACGACATTTCCCGCGAGCGCCGAATCGATATTCGGCTTTACCGTGTCACGAAACACTTCCTGGGGCAGCACCTCCGATAAACGGTGGCCGATGACGTCTCGCCTTAGTACTCCGCGTTGGTTGAGGTAAGCCTCGTTAGCCGCAATGTATCGATAGTCCGAATCGACGACCGAGATCATCTCCCCCGCGCGTTCGACTGCTCGTTCGTATCCCCGCAAACGCGCTTCGGTTTCTGCTTGCGCTGTAATGTCAATACCGGAGCCGCCGACCATAATTACAGTGCCATGGCGATCGAAGATCGGAAACTTGCTCACATACATCAAGTGATCCTGATCGTCGATGCGATACGGCTCTAAGCCTTCCAGTGGCTTGCGCTCAGTAATCACTTTTAAATCGTTCGCTCGGTAAGCCGCGGCGATTTCCGGGGGCCAAATGTCGGCGTCAGTCTTGCCTATACATCCGTCCCTAAATTGCGCCAGCGCCAGTACCGCGGCGTTTCCATAGACATAACGACCTTCGAGATCCTTCATCCAGGCATATCCCGGAAGACTGTTCACAAAAGAGACGAACTGAGCTTCATTTTTGACCATCACAGAAGCTGCAGCAGACGTAGGCAACCGACGTTGATGCCGCTTACCTTTCAATGATTGCTTCTTCGAGGTCATGTCTGACAGTGCGTTGAGGTCAAAAGAACAAGGGTTGCTTCGCCGAATCTCAGGACGAGCGTGCATTGGCAACGCCGGCGACCGCTAATCATGCTGCTCGCGCGTCTTTCTAGTTGCGGATTCTAATGCTCGAATTGCTCAGACGCAATAATCTCTCAAGGCGCAATCTCCTTAGTGGCACACACGGTGCTCTAAGATTCGGACGGCGCTGATTATGCGCTGATAGCGGCATGCAATGGGGCAAACCGCCGGTTCGTTCGTCGCCAACTGTTCACAACCGCCGCAGCGAGGCGGAAAGGCGACAAAACCTAAACTAGCTACTCTTAGCCTCACCGGACCGATAAATAAAGATTGACGCGCCACGCGCGTCATCAGGAGAGATCGAAAGGGCAGAAAATGAAATACAAGATAATGCTGGTTGGCGATCAACCAGCAACTCTGCGGGCGCTTTTGCGGTTGTTTCGGGACGAGTACCAGGTTTTTGCAGTTGGTTCGGGTCGCCAGGCCTTAACTCTGCTTCAGCAACACGACGTGGCAGTGATGATCTCGAATCAGCGCATGCCTTCCATGACGGGCGTCGAGCTGATGGAGAAGACTGTCGCCGTACGGCCGCAGATGATCAAGATTCTGCTGGCCGCCGATGCGGACGCGGCGGAGGTGCTCCCTTCGGTCAACTCAGGTTTAATTTATCGATCCGTAAAAAAACCATGGAATGACGATGACCTTAAGCTGATGGTCAAACGGGCACTGGATCAATACGAAGCAATCAAAGCCCTCCATCTGCTGGCGATGGAAAACGGTCGGCTCCGTGCGCGTTTGCTGTCCTTGGGTGAGATGGCTGTCGAAGGACTCGATTTTTCAGATTTGGGCGGCTATAGAGGTCACAGCGAGAACCTGACCGCGCGAAAAAGTGAGTTGATTGAAATGAAATCTCCTAGTTTAAATTAAATTTAGGTTGTGCAAAGCTGTAGCGATTAGCTATAGTCGAATTGGCGCTGCCCGCATGCGCCCTAACGTTCTCTGACCTTCCCCGATCCTCTCTTCCGTGTCACAGATGGACTCCGCTGCGAGATTAATACCCAGCGTCAGAGCCGGTTCGCTTGTACACGAGCGTTACCGGGTGGCCCGCATTATCGGCGCCGGTGGGATGGGCGCTGTGTATGAAGCCGTTGACGAGCGATTAGCATCGCGTGTGGCTTTGAAAGAAAGCTTCGCGCAAGAATGGGCGCTGAAGAAA
>CBFHBI010000046.1:0-9372 GCA_965653755.1 uncultured Blastocatellia bacterium | reverse complement strand
GCGTCGGCACGCCGAGATCAGCGCCCTTCGCCGCGATCTGGAAGAAATCCCAGAATTGCTGCGCAAGGCGATCGCCGAATATCGCGTGCTGCTGGCGGCCGAGCTTCGAAAATACAGCCCCGACCAGCCGCGCGACCGTTGAAGGGCATCGGCCTCGCGTCTTTCATGCATGGCGCGGGCTTCACGGGATCGGGCGAGGTTTATCTGCAATCAATCGTGGGGGCGGAAGCGACGAGCGAAGGGCGCGTGAAGATTCTCGCCGCCAGCACTGAGATCGGCCAGGGCACCAACACAATCTTTGCGCAGATTGCGGCGGAGGCGCTGGGTCTCGATTATGATTTGTTTGAAGTGATTCAACCGGACACGGCGAATGTTCCCAACAGTGGGCCCACCGTTGCGTCGCGCACCTGCATGATCGTCGGCAAGCTGGTTGAATCAGCAGTCCTGGGATTGAAGCAAACACTAATCGGCAGCGGACGGTTAAGAGATCAATTCACCCGAACGGAATTCCAAGCGGCTTGCCGCGAGTACATCGCGCAGCACAGTCCGTTGAAATCGTTCAGCCAGTATCAGCCGCCGCCGAACGTTCGTTGGGATGACGAAAAATATGAGGGCGAAGCGTATGGCGCGTTCGCGTGGGCCGTTTACGTTGCCGAAGTCTCGTACGACCCGCTGACCTACGAAGCTCACGTGGAAGATTTCGTCGCCGTGCAGGAAGTCGGTCGCGTGATAAATCCCGTTCTGGCTGCCGGTCAAATCGAAGGCGGCGTGGCCCAGGCGATCGGGATGACCCTTTACGAGAACGTCGTTTGGCAGAACGGGCGCATGGCGAATGGCCAGATGACCAACTACATCATGCCGACAGCCGCCGACGTGCCGCCGATTCGCGTTTACTTTGAAGAGAACCCGTACGCCTTTGGCCCCGGCGGCGCAAAGGGAATCGGCGAGTTGCCGATGGATGGACCAGCGCCGGCAATTTTGAATGCGATCGAGAATGCGACCGGGATGGACTTTGTGAGCATTCCGTTGCTTCCGGAGAAGATCATGGAGCGCGCGGGTGTCAACGGAAATTGAGTTCGATGTAATCACCGGCCGAAATAATGCTGACCGTCTCTATCACCTGATATGTCTGCCGGCTAATGCGTGGCCAACTTGTTGTCATCAGCACGACCACCGCGATTCTTCTGCCGCTGAGATCCTGTTGATATTTTAAGTTCTGATCCGTTGTTATCAAGATATCGAATTCTGAATCAGCCACTGCAAGGAGTTCGCCGTTGGTCAGTTGTGCCCAACCTCGCTCGAAGACGGTCTCTACGGCATGGCCAACCAGGGAGTGTCGGAGCGGAACCGGAGTTCCTTGATCGAACAGAATCCGCATGAGGGACAAGTTGTTATGCCTGGACCAGACTCTTTTCGGCATGTTCGAGCACGGCAGCGACTTGTTCGGCGGTGACGCCGGGAAACCATTCGAGGAATTGATCGACAGTCGCGCCTGATTCGAGATTTTCAAAAAGCGCGCGCACCGGAACTCGCGTCCCGCTAAAGACCCAAGCGCCGCTGGCCCTTTTTTCATCGCGCTCGACCGACGAACAGTCTGCCCAATCCAGCATGTGAGTATCTTAAGCTTTGGCCGCCAAAACCACCAAAGATTTGCGTAGTCAGCCACCTCAAATCAGGACGGCGAACATTTCAAAAGGAATAACGGCAACTACCATAAACTCACCCGCCTTTTCTGCGACACAGCAAAGCGCATTCGCAAAAACACTCGTTGACAACAAACTTGGTTGCTAGTAGAACCTCATCAATATTTGCGTGAAACGTGCGGTCGAATCGCTACAGGCAGATGCGATGAATCATTGCCTCACTAGCAGCTAATTATCGTGGAGTAAGTTTGGACTCGCAGCGGATTGCTCATTACCGCATCATTCAGAAACTCGGCGCGGGCGGGATGGGCGAAGTGTTTCTCGCTGAAGACACGAAGCTCGAACGCAAAGTCGCCATCAAGACGCTGCCTGCCAAGTCGATCGACGACGCGCACGCGCGGCGGCGATTGTTCCGCGAAGCGAAGGCGGCGGCCACGCTCGATCATCCGAACATCTGCTCGATTCACGAAGTCAACGAAGACCGCGATTGTCTTTTCATCGTCATGCAGTACGTCGAGGGCGAGACGCTCGCCGAGCGGTTGCTGACCTCGACACTCACGACTGACGAGGTGCTCGATATCGGCATTCAAATTGCCGAAGCCCTTTCGGAAGCTCACGGGCGCGGCGTTATCCATCGCGACATCAAACCACAGAACGTGATCGTCACTCCGCGCGGCCAGGTGAAAGTTCTCGACTTCGGTTTGGCCCGCATGACACAGCAGGAACGGACCAGCGATCCCGACGCCAGAACTGAGACGCAACTCACCGAAGAGGGTTACATCATCGGCACGGTTGCCTACATGTCGCCTGAGCAGTTGAAAGGGATGCCGGTCGATACGCGCAGCGATATTTTTTCGCTCGGCGTACTGCTTTATGAATGCGCCGCAGGCAAAGCTCCATTCACCGGCGGCAGCAAGATCGAAATCTCTTCGAAGGTTTTGCAGGTCGAGCCACGCAAGCCGTCGGAATTAAATCCGCTGATTCCCCCGCGGCTCGAGCGAATCATCATCAAAGCGATGGCCAAAGAGGTCGCCGATCGTTATCAAACGGTCGATGAGTTGTTGCGCGACTTGAAAGACGTGCGGGCGTCAATGTCGGGCGCGACCGAATTACTGCCCAGCGCGGCGAGGCATCCATCGAAAACCGTCTTCAAAGAGCCGGCGCGAAATGTACTCAACCTAAGATGGGTGCAGGCATTGCTGGCCGCGTTGGTGTTGCTAACCATCCTCGGCTTCATCGGCCTGCGCGTGTGGCGTGCTTCGCCTTATCAACCCACGGCGGACGCGAAGGTCTGGTATGACCAGGGCTTGTCGGCATTGCGCGCAGCTACATATTTTCAAGCCAGCAAAGCTTTGAGTAAGTCCGTCGCGTTGGATTCGCAATACGCACCGGCGCATGCGCGATTGGCCGAGGCGTATCTGGAAATCGGCAACACTGAGCAAGCCAAGGACGAGGTGCTCACCGCGAACTCTTTGGCCGTCAGACGCGGCCTCGCGGCCAACGACAAGCTTTATCTCGACGCGATCGAGGCCACCACCCGGCGCGATTTCCCCGCGGCGATCGCGGGTTATCAGACACTTCTGAATCAATCGGCCGGCGCCGACAAGGCCAACGCTTACGTCGATCTCGGCCGCGCTTATGAACGCGATGAACGGCACGACAAGGCAATCGAAAACTATTTGAACGCGATCAAGCTTGACGGGCAATCGCCTGGCGCCTTCCTGCAACTCGGCATCGCCTACAGTCGCAAGCGTGACGTGGACAATGCGGAAAAAGCGTTCAAGCGCGCTGAAGAGATCTACCAGGTGCTGACCAACAACGAAGGCATGGTAGAAGTGGCGTACCAGCGCGGCGTGCTTTTCTTCGGCACCGGAAAGCTGCTTGACGCGAAGGCGGCACTGGAAAGAGCGCTGGACATGTTGAAAAGCCAGCCGAACAACTATCAGCTTGCCACGAGCGAATTACAGTTGAGTCTCGTCAACCGCGACCTCGGCAACGTCGAGCGCGCGAAAGAACTCGCCACTGACGCGATTCGGGTGGCCCAGGCCAACGACATTAAGAATCTGGCCGTTGACGGGTTAATCGATCTGGGCCTGGCTTTCATCAGCAGCGGGGATTTCGACGCTGCGACCAACCAGTTCCAGCAAGCGTTGGAACTCGCGCGCCGAGATAAATTGCAGGTGGCGGAGATGAGAGCGCATTTGAATCTGGGCCGGCTGAACTATCTGAAGAACGACAACGATGCGGCGATCTCTGAACTGCAGACTGCGCTGAGTTTTTATAAGCCGGCGGGTTATCGTCGCGAGACTTCGCTCGCTTTGACTTTGCTCGGCCGCGCGTACCAGGACAAAGGCGAAGACGACAGTGCCTTGAAACTTTTTCAGGAGCAGAGCGAGTTGGTGAAGCAAGCCAACGACGAATCGGGCATGGCCGATGCGCACGGTAATTTGGCGTTTCTGTATGGTTTCAATCAGGAGAAATACTCCGACGCACTGGCGCAGCTCGACCAGAAGCTGAAGATTGACGAAGGAAATCATTCGCAACGATTGATGGCCCAGGATCAAATGAATCGGGGAAATTTTCTCGCGCAGTTGGGACGATACGATGAGGCGCGCGCAGCGCTTGATGCAGCGTTTGAATTGGCGAACAAGAAGGAAGCGCAAATCAAGACGGTGCTGATCGGGGTTACTTTGGTCCGCTCGCGGATGGCTCTGAGTCAGAGTCAATATCCGGAAGCGAAGAAACAGGCTCAGCTCGCGTTGGACCTGAGTGAGAAGTTTCCGGACTTGGCGGCCCAGGCGAAGCGGTCATTGTGCTTGGCCGAAGGATTGTCCGGCGCGACAGCGGAAGGAACCAAGCTTTGCCAGGAAGCACTCGCAGCGACGCAGGCGTTGAAGTCTCGTTCGCTTATCACGACTGCGCAACTGGCGCTGGCTGAAACCATGTTGCTCAACAAAGACGCTGCGTCCGCGCTCCAGACGGCGCTGGAGGCGCAAAAAATATTTGGACAATCGGGCCAGAAAGATTCAGAATGGCGCGCGCTTCTGATTGCGGCCCGCGCCAGCGATCTCGCGGGCGACAAAACGGCTGCACGCGACTACGCAGCGCAAGCTGAAACCGCATGCAATGCCTTACAGCAGATTTTGGGCGCTGAAAACTACGAGAGTTATCTGCGCCGGCCTGACATTCAGATGTATCGAAAGCAGCTCGCGCAATTACGTTCGTGACTGTCACTGAAAACTTCAGTTCAAAAAAAGGAGAAACCAACATGACTTTCCCTTCGACCATTCTATCTTTTAGTGATGACCCAGGCGGTGGCAGCGGCGGACGCCAGCGGCCGCCAAAGAAAAAGGCAACGAAGAAGAAAGCCGCCAAGAAGCGATAGCTCAACGCATTCTAATTCAATCGTCGGTGGCGCTGACGTTTCGTAACTGAAGCGACAGCGCCAGCGGCATTTTCGACCACCCTATCTCACAATCATGTCCGATCAGTTAACAGGTTCGGGTCATAGCTTCTATGACATCGAGCGCGCCGGTGCGATGCAGCCGCTGACGAAGTTTCTCAAGTCGGCGGAACGCAGCAGCCAATTGAGTCGCGATCAGCGCTTGCGAATTGTCGAGCAGGCGTTGTTGCTGCTCGAAATGAATTACGTGCACCTGCCGCTTAAGCAGGCGATGCATGCGGTCAATCCGGTGCAACTGCTCAAGCTGCTGAAGTATCGCCTCGAAACTAAGGGCAGCAAGTTGGAGCCGGTGATGAATTTTCATAATCGGCTGCTGGACATATTCACATCGCTCCGCGACGTGCATACCTCGTATTACCTGCCCACACCTTTCGCTTTTCAGATGGCTTTTCTGCCGTTCCTCGTCGAGCAGTGTTTTGAACTGGACTCGAAGCGCCAGCCGTGGGAAAAATTTGTGGTTTCGCGCGTGATGACGCAGATGCCCGGCTCGCGCGCCGGATCGGACGCAGCTTCTTTCGAGCCGGGAGTTGAGGCGCTCTATTGGAATGGAGTGCCGATTAAGCGGGCCATTGAATTAAATGGACAGAACCAGGCAGGCAGCAATTTGGCGGCGCGGCTGGCTCGGGGACTCGACAATCTGACGGTGCGTCCGCTGGAGTCGATGTTGCCGCCGGACGAGCGTTGGGTGGACCTGACTTACAGATCGAAAGCTGGCGAATAGCTAACGCATCGATTCGAGTGGTGGGTTTACGACTCGACCTACGAGGCTGAGGCGACCGCCTCATCTGAAAATAAACAGGCCGCCATTGATGTCAAAAAGGAGAAAACTAATCAGTTCAAGAAAACCTTTTTTGGGAAGCCGCGTCCCGTTGACATGCGCCAGGCATTCAAGAAAAATTTTTACTACGAAGATCGGATCGTAGATGGCCGCAGGTACGGATACATCAGATTGTTCAGCTTCAAAGTCAAGGACAAACCCAGAATTATCGATCAATTCGTCAACGAAGTGCGCCGCGTCATTACCGCGGATGACTTTCCACGAGAAGGCCTAATCATCGACGTGCGCGGAAACCCCGGCGGTACAATCCGTGCGGGCGAGCAACTCTTGCAGCTGTTCACGCCGCATCGGATTAAGCCCGAACCATTCGAATTCATTAATACGCCGCTAAACCTCGAGCTTTGCCAAGTGGCGCCGAAGAGCTACGGGCTGGAGCAGTGGATCCCATCGATCACCGAATCGGTACAGACCGGCGCAATCTATTCGATCGGCTATCCACTGCACTCCGAGGAATCGTGCAACGCCATCGGTCAGGCTTACTACGGGCCGGTAATTCTAATCACGGATGCGCTGTCCTATAGCACCACGGACATTTTTGCCGCGGGCTTTCAGGACAACAAGGTTGGTTACATTCTCGGCACGAGTGACAACACGGGCGCCGGCGGCGCGAACAAATGGAGTTATGACGAACTGGTCAAAGCTTTTGGCGGCGCCGGCAGGACAAAGTTCAGCTCGCTGCCCAAGCCGCCCTTCCGGGCTTCTTTCGATTTGGCGCTGCGTCGCAGCGTCCGCGTCGGAGAGAAGGAAGGCCGTCCGCTCGAAGAGCTGGGGGTGACTCCCAATCATCGCCACTACATGACCCGCAACGATCTGATGAAGCAGAATTCGGATTTGATCAAGTCTGCCGCGCGCATTTTGGCTAGCCAGCCGTGCTATCGTCTGTCTGTGCAAGTGGGAAAGGGTAAGCGTCGCACGCTGCGCGTTAGCGCCACATCGAAGGTGCGGCCGCGCGACCGGCGCAAGCGGATCGCGCACGTCGATATTTTCGTCGATGGCCGGTCGCGCAAATCGCTGGACGCGCGTAATGGAATGTTATCGCCGACCAACGTTGCGGTTGATAAATCAAACAAATTCAACTGGCTGGTCCAGGCATTCGATCATGACAACAACCTGGTGGCCTCCGCTCGCCGTCCTCCGACCATCGCTCGACAACGAATCGCCCGCGCGTGATATCCTTCAGGTTCACAATGAGAAAGTTATTCGCTGGCTTGGGATGTGTGCTTTCGTTATTGCTGCTTGCGAATGGTCAGCAGAGAACCGCCAGATCAGAAGTCCTCAGAACGGTAAGTTTCAACAACATTGATATGGCTGCGATCCTCGCTGCCTTAGCGGCTGATTATGATGGAGCGATCGGATTGGAAACGGATCCCGACAAGCCAAAGTCTCAAATCACCCTGTTCTTGCGCGGTGTTACCTTTTCACGAATACTCGACGGAGTCGTTCAGGCAGAGCCGCGATATCGATGGCGCGACAACAATGGATCGATCGACGTGCTGCCAATTTCTGGAGGCATTGACTTTTTGGATCATCGGATTGACAGACTTCAACTGAAGGATGTTAACCGCGATCTCGCACTAAATAGATTGCTTGGCCTGCCGGAGGTTGCCGCTCTGATCTCCTCAAAACACCTGCGGGTGCGGCCGTTGTATTTTCTCTCGGATCAAATTAAGGACGAGAAACTATCGTTTGACTTGCTCGGCGTGACGTTGCGTCAGGCTTTGAATCAGATCGCGTATGACAGCGGCTCAAAGTTCTGGGTACTTCGCCGTTATCCCGACGGCACGGTCGAAATAAGAATCGGATGTTGCTAACGCTATCGGCAACTGATGGCAAAGAAATTGACAATAAGGTGCGTCGTTAACAACCAATCGCGCGTTATCGAAGCGTACCCGATGGAACGCCTGCTCGACGTTTTGCGCGAACAGTTGAACCTGACCGGAACCAAGGAAGGCTGCGGCGAAGGCGAGTGCGGGGCGTGCAGCGTACTCATCGACGGCCGATTGGTGAATAGTTGTCTCGTGCCCGTCGCGCAAATCGACGGCTGCTCAATCAAGACAATCGAGGGCGTTGCGATCAGCGACACCCAACTGCACGACGTACAGCAGGCCTTCATCGAATGCGGCGGCGCGCAGTGCGGCATTTGCACACCCGGCATGGTAATCGCGGCAGTCAACCTCCTGGAAAAGAATCCGCATCCTGACGATGCCATGATTCGCGAGGGACTCGCGGGAAATCTCTGTCGTTGCACGGGCTACATGAAGATTTTTGAGTCGGTGGTGCGCGCGTGTGAGAGGCACTCGTAACATGCCCAGGCTTTACGACGAATTAAGAACGATTATCGAGGCTCTCGACCGCAACGAAATTGAATACGCGCTTTGTGGCGGGATTGCAATGGCCGTACATGGCAGTCCGCGAGCGACCATTGATATTGATATTTTGATTCGTGAGAAATCTCTGACTTCAGTAATCGAAATTGCCGAACAGCTTGGCTACACAATCAGAGGTCTCGATACGAACTTCGATGAAGTGAAAATAAGGCGCGTATCAAAAGTTGATTCCGTCACAAAAGAGCTAATAACGCTGGACATGTTGCTGGTCACGAGTCAGATTGAGAACATTTGGAAATCACGCATGAAAGCGAATTTGGAAGGTGGTAAGCTGTCTGTAGTAACTAGGGATGGGCTAATCGCCATGAAGAAGCTTGCTGGCCGGCCACAAGATATTGCCGACATTGCTGCGTTGCGCGGGAGCGAAAATGGCAGTTGATATGTCTGCCAAAGCTATTACGGCGCGCCTGGTACTCGTCTCTGACCTGAGGGATTTGTGTCTCCTGCTCGGAAAGGCGAAGCTCGAAGAGAAAAAACCTCGCAATCAACCGAAGCACATCGGTACACGTAAATCCTCTCGCCAAAAACAAACGAAATGAGAGCTTACGTTCCCTCATACGAACTAGTCTCGCCCGTAAATCTCAACGAAGCTCTCGAGCTTCTCGCGCAAAATAACGGTGACTGGAAACCGTTTGCGGGCGGCACGGATTTAATGGTGCTGCTCGAAGCGGACAAGCTGCCGCACAAGCATTACGTCAACATTTGGAACCTGAAAGAGCTGCGCGGGATCGAGGTCAGCGATTCAACGATAAGACTTGGCGCGTTGACGACATACACGGATGTGCGGGCCGATCCAATTTTGCGCGGAGAGTTTCCGATGCTTTGTCAGGCGGCGAAAGAGACCGGTGGCATTGCGATTCAGAATCGCGGCACGCTGGGCGGCAACATCGTCAACGCTTCGCCCGCGGCAGATTCACCTCCGGCGCTGCTGGCCTACGATGCCGAGATAGAATTGGTTTCGAAATTCGGGACGCGAACGATTCCTTACTCAAAGTTTCACCGCGGTTATAAACAGATGGACATACGCGCGGACGAATTATT
>CBFHBI010000045.1:0-9410 GCA_965653755.1 uncultured Blastocatellia bacterium | reverse complement strand
GTCCATCAATGTCGTTAGTTGCACCAGCGGCAATTGTTGTGATTGAGATTTGTCATCAGCCGAATTAGCTTGCACCTGCGAAGCGTCGATGGCATAGAAGTGTTCGCCGCATCTGACCACAAGACAATTTACCAGCGACAGGGCCGCGGGAACGATAATCGCGAACGTCGCGCCCCGGCCACGCTCGGTGGCCACGCGCACTTCGCCGCCGGCCAAATCCATTGCGCGATCGACCACGTCAAGACCGATGCCACGTCCAGCCAGATCTGAAACTTCGCGCGACGTTGAAAAGCCCGGCCGAAAGATCAGACGCAGACACTGCTCCTCTGTAAGTTGGCCGCCGAGGATGCCGTGTTCCGTTGCCGCGGCCGCCACCCGATCCAAATCGACGCCGCGTCCGTCGTCGGTGACGGTCAAATAAATGCGTCCCGATTGACTGGAAGCCGCCAGGGTGATGCGGCCGATCGGATTCTTTCCCGCCGTGCGTCGCTCTTCGCGCGGCTCGATGCCGTGCGTAATTGCGTTGCGCACCAAGTGCAGCAGCGGATCTGCAACGATCTCGGCGAGCGACCTCTCGATACCTACGTCGGCCGCCTCGATTCGGAACTCGACGTCTTTCCTTAAATGTCGCGCCGCCACCTTGCCGGCGCGAGCGACAGCGCGCTCGAGCACTTCACTTGCCGAAACCAATCGCATTCTGATCAAGTGGTCTTCATCCGGCAGCGACTCATCGACGCGCGAGCGATCCGAGGCAGCGACTGAGCCATTCGGCGGCGGCGGTTCGGTTAGCGAGGTCACGTTGAGCACCGGTGAATCGAGGGCAATTTGTTCGTACTGAATGCGCGCGAGTGCGGCCGCCCGGCGCAGTGTTTCGCTGGAAATGAATTCAGCCGCGTAAACAATTCGGAAACATAGTTCTGTTTCATTAGACGACGTTCCGGGAATTGAGGCGATCACCTCGCCGCTTTCCCCTAAGAGTTTCGTGAGGGCGCGGAAGGCGCTATCGAATTCGTCAATGCTGAAACCCGCGATTACGACGAACAGCTTTGCGCCCTCAGCAATCGCTTCGCGCGCGTGCTGCAGATCATACTCGCTTAACGAAGCGGCGAGTTCGGGAGGCAGAGACGTACGCAGGTCACTCGCTGTCGCGGTTTGCTGCTTGGTGATTTCGGCGTACTCCGCCAGACGCTGGATCAGGGCTTCTCGATCGTGTTTCGACTGGTTTCCTGATTCCAGTAATTGGTCAATAGCGGTAACTGCAGCGGTGAAAGTCTCGAGCACAGGTGGAGTGAGGTCGCGGCGGCCCAAGCGCGTCGCGTCAAGCACGGCTTCGAACTGATGCGCGATTTCGGCGATGCCTTGTTGGCCCAACGAAGCGGCAGAGCCTTTCAGGGTGTGCACGCGCCGAAAAACTTGCGCTGCCAGGTGCCGGCGCCGCGGCCCTGACAGGCCCTCGAGTCGCAACTCTGCGAGGTCCGCATAAAGCTTATCGACAATCGCGCGCGCGTCTTCGCGGAATAGTCGTTGCTCTTCGCCCATACCGATAGCAGTTTAGCGCAAAATGGGTGGTGAAAAGTGTCGATTACGAAAGTTCGCTCTCTTCGGCGTCGGCCTCGGCTGTGGTGGCAGGTTCGGGCGAATCACGATCGAGGTCGCGTTTGATCGCGTCGAGAATTCCGTTGATGAACTGGGTTGCTTCCCAGGTGGAGAAGCGCCGGGCGATCTCCAACGCTTCATTAATGATGACCGTGCGCGGCGTGGGTTCGTGCAGAAATTCGTAAACAGCGAGGCGCAGTAGATTGCGATCGACCAGCGCCATGCGTGAGATGCGCCAGTGTTCAGCGCGTGAACGGATGCGCTCGTCCACTTCATCCAAATGCGCGAGCGCACCCATCGCCAGTTTGGTGGCAAACTCCTGTGCGCCCGGTTCGAGGTCACCGTCGGACAATTCAGACCAGAAGGTGCGCGCGAGTTGATCGCCGCGCGTGCCAGCCACATCAGCCGCAAAGAGCATTTGCAAGGCGCATTCGCGCGCCTTACGCCGAGAACCCATAATCCGTGAAATCGATCTTGTGTCTTTATTGTAGGGGCGGGGCTAGTCCCTGCCCGTCTCTTTTTTCTTTATGCGAACGCGGGCAGGGACAAGCCCTGCCCCTACAATAAAATCAAAATACGAAGCACAAAGTACCTTAACATCGTCACGACTTTTGAGCGAATGCGTCACGATAAAGATTTGCCACCGCCACTGCAGCCATCGCTGCTTCGTATCCCTTGTTGTCATGCTTGGCGCCGGCGCGCGCGTTTGCCTGCTCGATGGTATTAGCAGTGATGACGCCAAACAGAACGGGCACGCCGGTTTTTAAATTCACTTCGGTAATTCCGTGCGCGGTTTCTGCGGCGACGTAATCGAAGTGCGGCGTGTCGCCGCGAATGATCACGCCGAGGCAGATGATGGCGTCGAATTTGCCCGAGGCGGCGGCTTTGAGCGCGCACAACGGCAACTCGAACGAACCGGGCACGCGAAAGATTTCGACGGCCTCTGCGGCGACCGCCACTTCCTGCAAAGCTTCGCGGGCGCCGTCGATGAGACGCGACACAAGCGAATCGTTCCAACTGCTGGCGACGATCGCAAAACGAAAATTCTCTCCGCTCAGCGGCCCGCGTTCTTCGTTTTCTGGTGAGTCAATTCGCAAGTTCGTGTGCTCGAGTCTGGCTGTCTAATATACTAACCAAATTGTTCAATATACTAACCGAGAACTACGACAGAATTTCTTGCCGCAGAAGCGCGCGCGTAAAGTATCATAAGCGTTAATCAAAAAACGTTGGCTCGTTTAGCGGGCGGACTTGTCCGCCTCACACACGCGGGACAAGTCCCGCGTCTAAACGAGAGGGCAGAACTGAACGAAGAACAAACAGCGAAGAGGAGCGATTACGAATGAATAGCAATCCCCGTGTTAGTTGGCTCGCACAATTTTCAATTGTCTTACCGGCGCTGCTTGGGCCGATGCTTTTGGCTGCGACGGCCGTGAGTTCGCCGGCTCAGACAAGAAAGCCGACAGTCATCCTGGCGGTATCGTCAGAATCAGGCGAAGCGTCGCTGGATGCGCTGGCGTTTGTGGAAGCCGGGAAACTGCGATCACCTTACAGCGACGCGGAGAAGGATCGGAAGATATTCGGGGATGATTATTTCAAGAAAGGAATTGTGTATCGCTTGATCTTTGGCGGTGGCGACGCCGGTAGCGCGACCGTGAGCAAGTGGAACGAAGGATGCAACAACATTCACGCGCAAGGAACAGTTTCCACCTCAGCGCGTCTGGGCGGAAAAGTTATGGCGCTGGCGACGAATTCAGAGACACTGGGCAAGCGCGCAATCTCGCGCCGCCCGCCCACCGACGCAGAGCGCGCGGCTACGCTCGCATTGATGAAAAGCATCTACCAGCAGAATCGTACGCCCGCGAGTTTGATGTCTGCGATCAAGGTTACCAATCTAACAGCGACTGATCTGAACGGCGACGGCAAGTACGAAATGATTGGCAGCTTCACCCTCGCCGCGAAGAACAAATTCGAACGTGATCTATTTCTCATCGCAACGCCGCAAGGCGCGGCGATGCGAGCCGACTTCGTGAAATTCCAGGCCTATCAGCCGCCCCCGGAAGGCTTTCTCTCCAGCATCGACTTTGTCGATCAACTCGACATCGACGGCGATGGCGTGGGCGAGGTATTTACCACGCAGGGCGGCTTTGACGGTTATCAGTATTTGATTTTCAAGAAAGTGAATGGCCGCTGGCGGAAGATTTATGATGTGGCCGGTGACGCGTGCTGAGGCGTCTCACCATTGCGACTTGGCGAGGTACTTCAGGACGTGCTTGATCGAAGTGACGCAGTAAGTGCCGTCCGATTTTTGCACGGGGATATGTCGGTAGCGGCCGAGCGACATCTTATTCAGCGCGGCTGCGACTGAATCGGACTCGCGCAGGACCTCGGGATTGGGGCTCATTAATTTACTGACCGGAGTGGTGCGCGGCAGCGCCGTGTGACCCGTTAATTTATTGAGCAGATCGCGTTCGGTAAAGATGCCGACGAGCTTTCCTTCGTCGAGCACCAGCGCACAACCCAGACGCGACTGCTTCATCTGATTGATGACTTCGGTTGCCGGAGCTTCCGGCGCCACCTGAAGGAATTCATTCTCCAGCTTGCTGAGATCGTCTTCCATCACCGACTGCGCCAAGTCGGTCGCGCCGTCAGTACGAGTCATTTCAACATTGAACAGAGGCGTCAGGCACTCTTCGCACCGATCAGCGCCTTCAATGTTGTCGTAACCGCAGCTAGGACAAATCATTCGTCGCTTTGCTCCTCATCACGTTTCAAGTTTCAGGTTCCAAGTTTCAAGTGCGACAACACAAACTTGAAACCTGAAACTTTAGACTTGAAACCGGAAACCTATTCCACCGTCCACATGTCGCCACTGTAGATCAATTTGTCGAGGCTTCCGGGTCCCGACTTGGCGATGGCATTGTCGATCTGCTCGGCCATCAATTGATCGTAGCTGGGACGTTCCACGGCGCGGAACACGCCGACGGGTTGCGGAAAATCCGGCTGCTCCATGCGCGCGAGCATGAAGGCGACCGAAGGATCCTGCAGATAAATATCGTGGACCAAAATATCGATTTCAGAGATTCCGTTTTCGCCAATCGTCACGACTTCGGGATGCGCGCCGTTCATGCGAATGCCTTTATTTCGATCTTTGCCGAAAATCATCGGCTTGCCGTGCTCGAGATAGAGAACGTTGTCGGGGCGCACGCTGCGCTCGGCGAAATAATCGAATGCCCCGTCGTTGAAGATGTTGCAGTTCTGATAGACCTCGAGGAACGAAACGCCCTTGTGCTTGGCCGCCGCTTCAACCATCGCGCCGAGATGCTTCACGTCGATATCGATCGAGCGCGCCACGAAGGTAGCTTCGCTGGCGATCGCCAGCGACAAAGGATTTACGGGATAGTCGATCACGCCCATCGGCGTTGACTTAGTGCGCTGACCGAAGACCGACGTCGGACTGTACTGACCCTTGGTCAAACCGTAGATGCGGTTGTTGAAGAGAATGTAATTGATGTCGAGGTTGCGACGGAGCGCGTGCACGAAATGATTGCCGCCAATCGACAAGGCATCGCCGTCGCCGGTGATCACCCAGACGCTGAGATCCGGATTCGCCGATTTGATGCCCGTAGCGATTGCCGGCGCGCGTCCGTGAATGCCGTGAAAGCCGTAGGTGTTCATGTAATAAGGAAAGCGCGACGAACAGCCGATGCCGGAAACGAAAACCATCTTCTCGCGCGGAATGCCGAGGTCCGGCATGACCTTCTGCACGTTGATGAGAATGGCGTAATCGCCGCACCCGGGACACCAGCGCACTTCCTGATTGGAAACGAAATCCTTCTTCGTCAGCTCTCCCGGCGGTGGCGCCACATGAAAAATCGAAGCGCCGCCTTCGCTTTCAGCCGACACGCTCGTGTCGATGTGATGTCCGTTACCGCTTGAACCATTACCTTGTGTGCTCATTTATTGCTCCTAAATCAGTTTGTCTTACAATCAACTGCTTCGAAGGTTACATAGTTTGAAGTCGAAGCTTCTCTGCCGCTGTTGTAGTAGATTGCTGAATTAATTTCGTAGCTTCGTGGGCTGTCAAAAACACGAGGGTCACCGAGTGGATATTTGAAAGTGGTGATGTAAGGAGAAGCAGGCTTTATTGTTACGACCTCATTCTTCATGCGATCGTATTCTTCCTTTGCGCCCGGCACCACTAAAGTTCCAGCTTCTTGTTTCTTGCCGTCCGAGTCCACAAACTTAATTCCAAAGTTTGACCAAATCTCCAAGTTGTTCAACGTGAGTTCTATGTCACCATCATTTGTCAGCGTCATTTCCAGAGGAATAAACGATCCGATACAAACTTTCTGCGAAAGAGCGCGCAACTTGAGAGTCAAACGTTGAGGGGGTGATTGCGAGCCGTGCGCCTGACCTCCGGCGAAAACCGCTGCGACCATGCCGAACACGGCGACTCGAATCACGATGTTTTTCCGGAAGTGCGCGTACTGCATCCGAGATTATTGCTCCTCGAAATTATTGCTTCTGTCGTGTTCTACGCCATCCCATAGCTCCAGATACCTGGCGCGAACATACGGATCAAGCTTTTCCGAAAAATCGCGCGTCAAATGCTTTACTTTGATTAATTCTTGGATGTCGCCAAGATCCTTTACCCGGCCTGATGCTGTCATTCCCGACGCGAGTTTCAATTCGATCAATGTCTCTAAAGTGGCAAATCTTATTCCGTCAATGTCGATTGCGGCTTGTGACGGAACCGGAAAACTGACGGGTTTCGGTTTCCCATCGCCCGGGTATTCGCCCGCCGTGATTACATCGATTCGCACCCCATCCTTGGTTGATCGCAGCCTTTTGCGCGCTCCCGGGAAAGCCGGCGCGTAACCGAGTCCGATAAGTTCTTCGTGAAATCGGTCCAGGCCTTCGGGAGTGAGAATCAAATCTATGTCCTCAGTAAGACGCGGGTAGCCATGCGCGAACAACGCTAAGGCGCCCACGACCAGGTAGTCGATGCCACGGCCCTGAAGGTCTGCGGCCACATGGGCTAAAGCAAGATTGAGATTTCCCTGGCCCATAAAATAGCGCAGTGCTTCTCCATATCGTTCAACGATTGATCGAGAGTCGCCGGATGTGTAGCACGTCGTCATTGAAATCCCATTAGCTAACTAGGCTTCGGCGTCGTAACTACAAATACTCCTCAACCTTGCCAACGATCTCCCGAATCTGGAATGGACGGCCTTTGACCTTCGAGAAGGGAACGGCGTCGATCAAATACTTCGCGCGAATCATCGTGCACAGTTGGCCCAGATTCATTTCCGGCACGATCACGGTTTCAAAATTCGCCAGCACTTCGCCGAGATTCTTCGGAAATGGATTCAGGTGACGCAAATGTGCGCTCGAAACCGACTTGCCCTGGCTGCGCATCTTCTCGACCGCCGAGGTGATCGATCCGAACGTCGAGCCCCAGCCAAGTACTAGGACCTTTCCGGATGGCTCGCCGAAAATCTCGAGCGCCGGCACGTCGGCCACTGCGCGATCGACTTTCTCCTGACGCAGCTTGACCATCAGGTGATGGTTTTCAGGATCGTAATTCACGTTGCCGGTGATGTTCTGTTTTTCGATGCCGCCGATGCGATGCTCGAGTCCGGGCGTGCCGGGCAGTGCCCACGGACGCGCCAGGGTAGCTTCGTCGCGTGCGTAGGGCATGAAGTTCTGAGGATCGGTGGCGAACTTCACTTCGATGCGCGGCAGCTTCTCGATCGCCGGCACAGCCCAGGGTTCGGCGCCGTTGGCGAGATATCCGTCGGACAGATAGAAGACGGGCACCATGTATTTGAACGCGAGTCGCACTGCTTCGATGGCCATGTTGAAGCAGTCCGCGGGCGTGGCTGGCGCGATGACGATCGCAGGACATTCGCCGTTGCGTCCCCACACGGCCTGGAACAGATCCGCCTGTTCCGTTTTGGTCGGCAAACCTGTCGATGGACCACCACGTTGCACGTTGACGATGACGAGCGGCAGTTCGGTCATTACTGCCAGACCGATCGCTTCCTGTTTGAGCGCGACGCCTGGCCCCGATGTTCCCGTCAGACCGACGTGACCGGCGAAGCTGGCGCCAATCGCGGCGCAGACGGCGGCAATCTCGTCTTCCGCTTGAAAAGTCTTGACACCGAAATTCTTGTGGCGCGCGAGCTCGTGCAGAATGTCAGACGCGGGCGTGATCGGGTAAGAGCCATAGAACAAAGTTCGGCCCGCGAGTTCGGCGGCAGTGATGAAGCCGATGGCCGTGGCTTCATTGCCGGTGATCTTGCGGTACCGGCCGGGAGCGATGACGGCCTTTTTGACTTTGTAGTGAGTGGTGAAAACCTCGGTGGTCTCGGCGAAGTTATATCCCGTCTTCAAGGCGACCTCATTCGCCTTTGCCAGTTCCGGATTCTTGCGGAACTTCGCATTGATCCAATTCAAGGTTGGATCGAGCGGCCGATCATAAAGCCAGTAGAGCACACCCAGAGCGAAGAAATTCTTGCAGCGGGCCATCTCTTTACGTGACAACTCGACGGCGCCTTTGAGCGCATTCATGTTGAGCGTCGAGATCGGCAACGTGTGCACGCGATAGCCGGTTAATGAACCATCTTCGAGTGGATTCGAGTGATAAGCCGCGCGCTCTAAATTCTCTTTGGTGAATTCGTCAGAGTTAATGATCAGCGTGCCGCCTTCTTCCAAATCCGCGAGATTAACCTTGAGCGCCGCAGGGTTCTTCGCCACCAGCACGTTGGGCTGATCGCCGGGAGTGCGAATGTCGTGGTCCGAAAAATTGAGTTGAAAGCCGCTGACGCCCGGCAGGCTGCCGGCGGGCGCGCGAATCTCGGCCGGGAAATCGGGCAGCGTCGAAATGTCGTTGCCGATAATCGCTGAGGTGTTGGTGAACTGCGTTCCGGTCAACTGCATGCCGTCGCCCGAGTCGCCGGCAAAACGGATCGTGACGGTGTCGAGTTCCTCAAGTTGCTTGTCAATGGTTTCGACTGGTGGTTCTAAAACTGCGCTCATGTGTTCTAAATGAATTCCTTTCGCGACGACGGTAAATCGTGAATCGTAAATCGTGAATAGAAGAACGAAGTCTATTTACGATTTACCATTTACGATTCACCCTAATTCATCCTCCATCCACAGTTCCCATCACCTGATGCACCGGCGGCAGATGCATCGTCGTCTTCGGATAACACTCTGCGAGGTAGGTGATGATGTCGAAAACTGAAATCGAACCCCGCAACAGCCCCTGGTCCACAATCGGGATGTTGCGAAAACTGCGCTCGTTCATCATTCGCACCGCTTCGCCAATCGTCGCGTCCGAGGACAATGTCTGCACGTCCTTCTGCATCCACATCTCAATCGGCGATTGGAGATCAACGTCTTCGTTTGAGACTCTCGTCAAAAGGTCCCGCTCGGTAAAGATTCCCGCGACGCGACCATCGTCGGTGATGATGACGCAACCGCCTTCGTCCTGCTTCATCGCTTCGATGGCCTGGCCCAGCGGCGTGTGGCAGGAAATTGCCACAAAATCGTCCGTGGGCAGGACGCTCACTTTCTGTTCACAGGCATTGGGCAGCTGATCCATCAGGGTGGTCGGCTCTGGCAGCTCAGTCAATTGTCAGGGCGAGCTTGCGTAAGGGATTTTACCATACGATGCCGCGAATCTAATGTGACGAAGGACACGAAACACAGCCAAGTCTTTAGGGCTGCAGCAAATGCAATCACCGGCGGCGATAAACTCGTCCGGTCGCAGGTCGTGCTAATCAAGACGCAGAAGCCAGCCACACACT
>CBFHBI010000044.1:0-9446 GCA_965653755.1 uncultured Blastocatellia bacterium | reverse complement strand
GAACGCAACCAGAAGTTTCAGGAAGACAGCTACAAGGACCTGCGCAATCGCCGGCTGACCGAATCAACCCTGCGCGGATGGATTTACGATCGCACAGGGCGGCCGCTGGCGCTTTACCGCAAGAACAATGCAGGCGAGATCGATCGCGAGTATCCGATGGATGCGGCGCTGGCCCACATCTTCGGCAGCGACCGCGGCGAACCCGGTCTCGAGCGCGCACTGTTCGGCACCGAGAGCGGCGTCGTCCCCGAGGTTTGGCAGATCATCAAAGGCCAGACGGTCGAGCAGAAGCTAAACAAAGATTACACGCTGACTATCGATCAGGATTTGCAGCAAGCTGTTGTCGATCAGTTAAAAGGCAATCACGGCGCGGTTGTCATGTTCAATCCGCAGACCGGCGAAGTCCTCGCGATGTACAGCAATCCGTCTTACAGCCTGAAACAAGTGCAGGATGATGAAGCGGCTTGGATCAAAATGAACAACGATCGAAAGGAACGGCCGCTCTTGAATCGCGCGCTCAATGAATATTATGTGCCGGGTTCGACCTTCAAGACGCTGATGATGTACACGGCGTTCCGCAACAATATGCAGAACATTCGCTTCACGACCAGCGGCGGATTCTCGCCGCCGGGATGCGGACGCACGATCACCGACGATAACGGCGGCTGCGAAGCCTGCGGCAACATCGATATCGGTTCGGCCTATCAGCATTCGAGCAACATTTATTTTTCGTATCTGGGAACGCAGCTTGGCGGCGAGAAGATTCGCGACACGGCGAAGTTGGTCGGCCTCGGCGCTTACGACAGCGTCAGCGGCGAAGGCCAGGGGCGGCGTGAGCCGGAGATTTGGAACGCCAGCAGCAAAGCAATTCAAAATGCGATCGCGCCGACTGAATCGTGGTTGAAGGCTGGCCCGCATTCAACGCGCTGCGAATTGATGTACGAAGGATATGGACAGGGCTATGCCTCGCAGATGACTCCGTTTCAAATGGCGATGCTGATTTCGGTCGCAGCGAATCTCGACGGCCGTTTGATGAAGCCGAAGATCGAAATGGATCGACAGCCTGAGATGTTCGCACAGGTGCTCACGCGCGATCAGGCAGCTCAAATTCGCGGCATCATGAACCTTGTGACTGAAGGTGGCACCGGCACGTCGGCCATGGCTCCGGTGAAAGCTGCGGGCATTCGCAGTGGCGGCAAAACGGGAACTGCGCAGAAAGCCGTGCCCGTGATTGATCCGAAAACGGGTGAGCCGCAGAAAAAGATCGTCTTCGAAAAAGACGCCCGGGGAAAAATTATCGGACAGCACGAAGAGACCGTGTTTTACGACAAGCTGCGCAGCGACGCGTGGTACTTGAGTTTCGCGCCACTTGATAAACCGGTAATTGCGATGGCCGTGTTGCTGGAAGGTCCGGGGCCGGGCATTAGCTTTTACGGTGGCAAGAATGCTGCGCCGATTGCCGCGCAATTGATTTTGAAAGCAAAGGACCTTGGTTATTTCGGTGGGATGCAAGCGAGTTCGCAACCATCGCCACAACCAACGCCGCGACGAAACAGATGATCTCGATGGAGCGCGGGCATCCGTGCCCGCAAAGCGTGCGCAGCACGCTCAGATGTGGTCGCGCTTCGCGCTCATGCGGGCAAGGATGCCCGCGCTCCGGTAACGGATTCGTTTAACCGAAAATGCGTAATCGCTTTTCATCTCATGTGCTCATCCTGCTCGCGCTGGCCGCGACGGAAGTCGTTGGCTATTACGCGATCCATCGCGCCGCGTTGATACGCGGCTATGAAACGTCGGTCATCGGCGCCACCCGCGACATCCTCATGTATCTGCCGATTCTTGTCATGGCGCTGTGGGTTTCGGCGTTTCGAAAATTCAAAGGCAACTGGGTCCTGTTCACGACGGCGATTTTGCTTTTCTCGGTTGGATTGCTGGTCCAATACCGCTTGTACAGCGACCCAGAATACAACGCGAAGAACAAAGCCGCCGCGCGCCAGGAAAAAACCGAGACGCTGCGGATGCGTTACGTAAATGAAAATTATGACGCAGCCAAGCGACAGTTGATGGGCCTGCCGCCAACGCCGCCGCCGGTCGAAGCAGAAGCGCCGGTCAAAGAATCGAGCTATACCCTTGCGAACGCAATTACTTCGAGCTACACGTGGATTCCGGTTTTTTCGTTGATTGCTTTCGCGATCGCATTTGTCTGCTGTGCCAATGATAAATTCCTGTCGTGGATTCAGCGGAACAGTTTCATCGTTGTGTTGTTGACGCTCCTACCGTTGGCGGCTGCGATTGTCACTTCCAGCGCCGGAAAAGGTCTCGGCAACACGACGCCCTGGGAGCCCGCGAAAGTTCCCTTCCTGCTCGGCTTTGCCGGCATTCTCACCGCGCGCTACAAAGACCTGGCGCGAACCTACTGGGGAATCCCGCGGGCGCGCGACATCGTGCCACTCGTGGTCATGGCGGCGATTCCATTCATTCCATTTTTTGCGCTGAAGGATTTCGGGCAGATGCTGATCTTCACCGGCGCTTACGCCACGCTCTATCTCGTCGCCGTACGACGCTGGCCGCAGCTTTTGGTTTTTGTTGGGTCGGTCTTCTTCGTGATTTCAATTTTGGTGGTCGGAGCGTTGCCGCGCGACATTCAGGAAAAGTTTCCCATGATTCCGACGATCGCACGGCCCGTGCAACACGCCCTGCCTTCCCGCATTCAACAACGATTTCATTTGTGGCTGGACGGTTTCGATCCGCCATTGCCTGAGGAGTCCTGGTGGAAGAAGGATTACGAGGACGCGTTGGCGAAAGATCCGCGCATGAAGGAACTCGCCGAGCAAAGCGAGGCCATGAAGAAGAGCGTGAACACAGACATTTGGTTCGACAAGCTCGCCTTCCAGCCGGCGCAAGCCATCTTCGGAATTGCTTCGGGAAAAACGACCGGACGCGGACTGGGCCTGGGCTTTCCTGAAGTCATCCCGATTGCCGATTCAGACTACGTTTACGCCGCACTTGCTGAGGAAATGGGTTTGTTGGGCGGCGCGTCGGTGATCCTCGCCGTCATCATTTTCATTTTCGCCGGTATTCGCACTTCGATCGAAGCGCGTGATATGTTTACGAAGTTATGTGCCGCCGGGTTAACGGCGTTCATAGGCATCCAGGCGTTGGTAAACATCGGCGGCATCACGCGGGCGCTGCCGATGACCGGCATAACTTTACCGTTCGTGAGTCACGGCGGTTTTAGTTTAATCACGAGCTTCGCCATGCTGGGTATGCTGATGGCTTTCTCACATCGCAACGCGCAAGACGCGCGCGCCGTCGCCAAAATCGCGCGCGAACCCGAAAGCTCTATTCCGCTGGAGGCAGTCGAATGAGCACCGCATCACCGTCAAACAAAATCGAAGTTGCCTCGATTTCCGATCGCGGGCTCAGCGAGAAGCGGCCGCTGAACGAAGATTCTTATTTGGCCGATGCCGACCGTGGCATCTTCGTCGTTGCCGACGGTGTCGGCGGCGCTGAAGCCGGCGAAGTCGCATCGCAAACTGCCGTCGATGTGCTGAACGACGCCTTCCAACACAAAGTCAAGGATGGTGAGGACGTCGAGGATTTGATGGAGTTGGCCATTCAGCGTGCGAACAGCTCGATCCACCAGATGGCCCAGGACAATGCGCGCTTCTCGATGATGGCGACGACCGTGGTGGCGCTGCACCTTGAAGGCAATCGCGCGACGATTGGGCACGTCGGCGATTCCCGGCTTTACCGCTTAACGCCAGACGGCCAGCTCCAACGGGAGACAGACGATCACTCAATCGTCGAAGAGGAAGTGCGCGCCGGCCGCATGACGCCGGAGCAAGCTGCCAATCATCCGAGCAAGAACGTCATCAGCCGCGCGCTCGGCGCCGAAGATTCCGTCGAAGCCGACATGAAGACAATCGAAGTCGAAGACGGCACTGCCTTCCTGCTCTGCACCGACGGCATCACGCGCCACATCCCTGATAACGAATTGCGCGAGGTGCTGACCAGCGCGGGCACGCCCGCAGAGTTGTGCGAAGAGATGAAGCGTCGCTGCTATCAACGCGGCGCTGAAGACAACCTGACGGCAGTCATCGTCCAGGTCGGTTCACCCAAATTCGAAAGACACGCGATCGAGGATGCTTCGACTGTCTCGTTCGAGGATACACCGCCGCAGGCCCCAACCGCGCCGGCTGCGTTGGCCGCTGATAACGGGACGCGATTAACGCCGGCTTCACGCACCGCATTTGCACCGGCCGCGCAAGCTGAGCCTGTAGCCCCCGTCGTCCAAAAGCGTCGCCGCGGACGTGGCGTGCTGCGGTTTCTCATTTTTCTTCTGTTTGTCGCAGCCGTGGGCGGAGCATTTTACGGCGGCATGCTTTATCAGCGGCAAAGGCATGTGACGATGGCCCTCGCGAACGCCCAGCCGAGTCCGTCACCCCAATTGACGCTAGGCACTAAACGCGCCGCAGTCGATGCTGATCCGCAAAGGTGGATCAACGACAATGTCCAGGCACAGCTGGCGAAGGAATCAATCACACAACCGATCGACTCAAACGACCCAGAATTTCTTTATCTTTACGGCCGGGCGCTGACTCTGACGGGCGATCACCGCGGCGCTTCCGAAGCATTCCAGTCGGCAATTAACAAATTCCGATCCGACAACAAGACATCGCTGTCGCTCGACTCGGAAGCGAAACTGGCCGATGCCGCCGCAACTTTGAAATTGGACAAGGTTTCCGCTCCTTCCCGTTCACAGCAAACCTCTATGGCTGAAGACAAGGCCATTCGCATTCTTGACGAAACGCTCGGACTCAAGCGCGAAGCCCCGCCGAAGTAACCCGCTCACGCGCGATGACTGAACTAAAGCTTCTCCAGTGCAGGCTCGACGGTCGTTATGACATCGAAGACTGCCTTGGACGCGGGAGTTATGCTGAGATTTATTTGGCGCGCGACACAGCTGCCACCGATGAACGCGTTCGTCACGTGGTCATCAAGGCCCTGAATGTTCTGCTTCAGGGATATCAGGATCCTGAACTCGAACAGACACTGATCCAAAATTTTCAGAATGAAGCAGTGGCGCTTGACCGCGTGCGACATCCGAACATCATCAGTCGTCTCGGGCACGGCACGGCTATCGACTTGAACGGCACAGCCTTTCACTATCTGGTCCTGGAATATCTTGGCGGCGGTGATTTGGCGAAACTCTGCCGCAACGAACCGCTGACGCTCGAGCGCTCGCTCAGTTATTTACAACAGGTGTGCGCGGGTCTGGCGCACGCGCACGAATGCGGTGTTATCCACCGCGATATTAAACCGCAGAATCTTTTGCTGACGGCCGATCATCAGACAGTGAAGATCGCGGACTTCGGTGTGGCTCGCCTGGGAGCATCCGACGGCGCCATCACGCGCGTCGGCACGAATATTTATGCCGCGCCGGAACACAATCCGCTGGTGCAGACGTCGCAACTCGACATTACCGGCTCGCTGAAGTCCTCTTTGACGCCGGCGGCCGACATCTATTCGCTGGCCAAGACCGCTTACACAATGATCTGCGGCGTCTCACCGCGCGCGTTCGCGCATCAACCGATCACAGAGTTGCCCGCCCCGGTTTCGTTTCAGCCGTGGGCCGGTTCCCTCTTGCGAGTGTTGGAACACGCGACGCAGACGCGACCGTCCGACAGATATCAAACCGTCCGCGAATTCTGGGAGGACCTGAACGATGTGGCGATGCCGGTGACGCAACCGCTAGCCGGCGCCCAACCGCAGCATCGCATCAGTTCGGAGCTGAAAGTCGATGAGCCGCTGACCGTGGCGGCGCCGCCGCGGCCACGATTCGAAACGTCGCGTGAATTGGAGCAGCAACAGATTGCCAGTGACGCCGTCGCCAGGCCCCGCATCGTGGTTCCGATACGCGGCACGTACGGTGAAGCGCTGGCACATGAATTAGCGGCATTTGAATCGGGCAGCGTCAAGGCGACAACCGCCCGAAGCGGCTCGCCCGAGCGTTCGCCGGCCGCGCTGGTCGTCGCCAAGTCTCGCAACCGCGGCCGCAACTTCGTAGTCGGCCTGGTGCTTGTGTTATGTTTCGCTGGATTGCTCGCGGCCACCGGCGCGTATGTGAGATCGTTGATCAAGCAACGCACGGCCTCGGCAGGAACCACTACGAGCAACGACACCGGCAAGCAGGCAGTGACGACCACCGATGTCAATTTGCGCGCGGGACCGAATCGCCAAACCGACGTTATTGGTCTGGCCGAGTCGGGCTCGCGGGTGCAAGTGGTGACGATGAACCCGAACAGCAATTGGTGCGAGGTTCAGGTCTTGCAACACGCGCGGCCGAAAGACGATCCGTCGTCCGCCGATCGTGGTTGGCTGAATAAGACGTTTTTGAAATTTGATTGATAGCTACAGGTCAGTACCACCTGCGTCAGCGGGTGGGTCACAGCCTCACGTGACGGCATGTACACCAATTAACCCATCCGCTTACGCGGATGGTACTTACCCTGTTACTATTCACTAACGCATTGGCCTAATCGAATCAATCCGGCGCTGGATCGACGGCGAGACAACCGACGACATTCTGGAAGAAGCGGACGAGCACTCTAAGCCCCGCCGCGTCTGGGAAGAATTTCTGGTGAAGATCGCGCGCGAAGTCGAAGCTTGCATGCAGCGCGAAATGTTCACGCCGCCTGGTGGCCCAACTTACATTCCACGCGAATACATCGTCTATCTAAGCAACGACGACGACAAAGAGTGGCAAGGCGACAAACGGCGCGGACTCGAGCAGGGTTTGTTTCATGTGCTTTCGGAACGCGCGCGCGAATTGGCCGGCGCCGTGCAGTTGCAAACCAAATCGTTCGCGATTGAGCTGCGCGTTGACGGCACCTTGAACAAAGGCGAGTTTCGCGTGCAGCCCGTCTGGGATGAAACCGAAACCGGCCACACGATGGTGACCGCGCGTCCTGTAGCCGCGACGACTACGACCGCACCTCCCGCCGCTGCGGCGACCACTGAAGCTATCCTCACTGATCCGGAAGACACCGGCGCGGGCAGCACTGAAGGCGAAATCACCGTCGTGCGCCCACGCGTCGTCGAACTTTATTCCGTCGAGTTGTGGCGCGATGGCGTGAGACAGAACGTAGTCACGATTACCAAACCCGATATCACCATCGGCCGCGGCTCGCGCACCATCTCAGTCGATCTTCCGCTCAAAGGCGACCCCGAAATTAGCCGCGTGCACGCGACCTTGATGCTCGACGATCAAGGCAAATACTGGCTGACGGCAAAGGGTCGCAACCCAACTTTGATCTCAGGCCGCGAGATTCCTCGCGTGCAACGCTCGATCGTGCAACCTGATGAGAAGATCGGGATTTGTAGCTTCACGCTGAGAATTCAGCCGAAGTAAATTTCTGAAAAGAATAACCAATCACAAGAGATATCGGTTCATGTCCAACGCTCCATGGAACACGCCAAGGATGTCGATATCATCGTCCGAAGTTATCAGGTAAGTGATACGATAGTGTTCATAAAGGAGGATGCGAACCTCATGCGACGCGACTCCTTCATATCTTCGACCGAGGCGTGGGTTGCGCCTGAGTAGTTGAACCTTTTCGTAGATTGCCAGGATGGTTCGGCCCGCGGCATCAGGATTGTCTGCGGCGATGTAGTCGTAAATATCCTTGAGCCAGATTTCGGACTCGCGCGTCCAGTTTATTTCTGCCAAGTCTTTATTCGACGTTCCATCTCTTCGTTGGCAACCGTGCGCCGCTCTTCTGAGTCTTTGAGCCCGCGCTGCACCATCAGGTCGAATGCCAACTCGCGTACGATCTCATCGTAACTGCTGTCATCAGGTTGGCGCTTAATGATTTCGGCGATGTGTTCTTTTGCGGTGGACATGCTTGAAGGAATAATAACTAAACGCTCTGTTGCACACAATACCTGATCAATTATTCACCGATACGGCTATCGCAGCATTATCAAAATCCGCCAGTAGTCGATTCAACAGCGGCGTGACCTTCTCGACGTCGCTGTAATTTCGGTTCAGCAGGTTCAATAGCCGTCGCTCTTTCGTCCCTTCAATCTCCTTCAGAAACGCGCGACAAAACGCACAGACCACCTGCGGATCGAACTGGGTGCCAGTGTTCGCACGGAAGTCTTCAAGCACATGTTCCAGCGGCAACTTCTTGCGGTACGGGCGATCGGTAGTCATCGCATCGAATGAATCGGCCAGCGTCACGATCTTCGCGCCGGCGGGAATCTCATCGCCCTTGAGTCCATCGGGATAACCATTGCCGTCCATTCGTTCATGATGATACCGAGCCATCAGAGGAATGTCGGCGTACGGATGGCTGATGGGCGCGAGGATTTCATAACCGGCGGACGGATGCCGGCTCATCTCTTTCGACTCTTTCGCGCTAAATCTTTCCGGTGAATTGATGACGCTCAGATCGACAATCAGTTTGCCGATGTCGTGCAGGTACCCGGCGATTGTAATGCCTTCGACTTCGTCGTCACTCCATCCCATCTCGCGCGCGATCACTTCGCTGTATTTGCCGACGCGCACAGAGTGTCCCTGCGTGTATCGATCCTTGATGTCGATGGCCGCGGCAAACGCATGCACGGTTTCCCGGTAAATCTTGCGGAGACCATCATAAAGGCGCTGGTTCTCTTCGGCCTTTCGTTTCACTTCCGCCAGCAGATGGTGGCTGTTGATGCCAACCGCGATGTGACGCGCCAAAGCCTTTATGGTTTCGAGATCTTCTTCCGTGAACTTCTCGCCGCTGGCTTTCTCGCCAAGCAGCACGATCCCGATCAATCTTTCATGCACGACCAGCGGCACCAGCAGTTCGACTTCCGCGGACGAAAATAGCTGCGGCTGCGTCTCCATGAATTGCGCCGCGCGCGCTTCTGCTTGAGCTAAGGTCAGCGAAGTTCCGAGACTGGCGAGCTCCCGCGCGTCATCGCGAGCCAGCGCGAACGCGCCCTCGGCGTCGGCGTTGGTCTTCAACCCACGAGTCGAAACAATGCGCAGAGTATCTTCGCGCCGATCGTATTGCGCCACTGCGCCCCGGCGGATCGCCATCGATCCCAGCAGCAAATGAAAAGACGATCGCAGCATCTCGGAAAAATCTGACGTATTGGCGATCTCCTCGCCGAGATCGGCCAAGGCCGCAAAGGTGTGTAGTAGTCGTTGAGTGTTGGTTTCCATGCAGCTTTTCAGAAGCCCGACCGTGAGGGAGGGCCGCTTCCCCAAGATGCCCTCCCTTACGGTCGGGCTTCTGACACCAATAACAGCGCTTCGTCTTCGCTCGAGACCAGGCTCACGTGGCGCGTCAGTCCCAGCATCTGAAAAAGTTCGGCGTTGTGATTATTCACGTCGGAAAAGATCAGCCGGGCGGTATTCTGCTCCGCCGCGTCGATCACGCCCACGAGAATCG
>CBFHBI010000043.1:0-9496 GCA_965653755.1 uncultured Blastocatellia bacterium | reverse complement strand
ACTTGAAGGTGCGGATAAACAGTGGTTTGATGCCTGGACGCTGCGCGTTGCGTACTACTCGCACTTGCATCCGGGCAAATATCGCTTTCTGGTTTTGGCGGCGAACCGTGACGGCGTGTGGAACGAACAAGGCGCGATGCTACAGATCGTCGTGTTGCCTCACTTCTGGCAAACCTCGTGGTTCATGGCGGCGATCACAGTCCTGGCCGTGGCCCTGGTCTATGCGATTTACCGTCGCCGAATTCACAGTCAAAAACAAGCCCACGCGGCCCAGGAAGCTTTCTCGCGGCGGCTCATCGAATCGCAGGAAGCAGAACGAAAACGCATCGCCGGCGGTTTACACGACAATCTCGGGCAAAGGCTCATTATCATCAAGAACTGGGCGTCGTTGGGATTGAATCTCAGCACCAACGATGCGCCGGTGCGGGCACAGCTTGATGAGATTTCGACGACGGCCGTGAGCGCTCTGAACGAAGTTCGGGAGATCATTTACGACTTGCGGCCCTATCAACTGGAAACGATCGGCTTAACTCGCACGATCAAATTCATGATTGAAAAGGTGGCTGCCTCTTCCGGTATTGATTTCACCTGCGAATGCGACGACGTTGACGGTCTCTTCCCGCCCGCAGACGAGATAACTCTTTACCGAATGATTCAGGAATGCGTCAGCAACATCGTCAAACACTCCGGGGCTAAATTCGCCAGAGTTGGAATTATGCGAGCAGCAAATAAAGTCGACATCAAAATTTCGGACGACGGCTTAGGATTTATCAGAGGAACTCAGCCACAGCCCACCATCAAGAGTGGCCTCGGTTTGAATGGGCTCAATGAAAGAGTGCGGATGCTCGGCGGAACCGTTTCAATTCAGTCAGCAGCGGGACGGGGAACGACCGTCCGCATTAATTTGGAGGCAGCAGCAGATAGGAGCAAGTCCGTGCAATCCGCACCAGCCGATGGGTTAGTCAGTACCATATGAGCAGAGAGGTCAGTACCATCTGCGTAAGCGGATGGGATCAATTGACCTCTGAGATGCATCCTGATCCCACCCGCTGACGCGGGCGGTACTGACTCCATGCTGACGCAGGTGATACTGACCATGAAAGACCATATCCGCATTCTGATAGCCGACGATCATCCGGTTTTCCGGCGCGGATTGAGCATGGGTATTCAATCCGACAAACCACTAAAAATGGTGGCTGAGGCTGGTAACGGTAAAGAGGCAGTTGATCTGATCAGAGAATTTGAACCCGACGTGGCCGCCCTTGATGTAAACATGCCGGAGTTGACCGGCTTCGATGTCGTCCGGGAATTAAGAACGTTACACCTTGCGACTGGGATTGTTTTTTTGACCATGCATAAGGACGAAGCGATGTTCAATGCGGCGCTGGACTTGGGCGTCAAGGGTTATCTACTTAAAGAGAGCGCTATAGAAGATATTGCCGCGGGTATTAAGGCCGTCGCGGCCGGAGAAAATTTCATTAGCCCGGCGCTGGCCACTTTCCTTTTCAACCGCAGTCGCCGCACTGCCGCTTTTGCCGAGTCCACACCGGCGATTCATGATCTCACGGCCAGCGAACGGCGCATCCTTAAAATGATTGCTGAAAACCAGACCAGCCGCGAGATCGCCGAACAGCTCTTCATCAGCGTTCGCACCGTCGAGCGGCACCGCCAAAACATCTGCGACAAACTCCAGATTCATGGCAGTAACGCTTTGATCAAATTTGCCCTGGCCCATAAGGACGATCTGCAATAGAAGCTCTTCAACTGATCCTCAAAAAATACGTAGTCCTACGCAAGTAAAGATGCGTAGAACTACCGATGCCTCGCTTGCTGCTTCTCTGCATAATCGGCGACGCTCGAAGTGGGTCGCCGATGGGAAGATAAAAATGATCAAGAGATTCTGTTAGTCGTAGTGCTGACGACCGCGTCCGTTATCGCCACTGCTCCGAAGTCCGCAGCTCAGAAAACCGCCGCTCAAAAGAATTTCTTCAGCGCGGAGTTCAAGGGCGGCTTCAAATATCGAATGAACCAAGGAGAAAAATCGATGAGCCCGACAACAAACAGAACGACGCACAGTCTGCTGCGCCGGACCTTGCTCCCGCTCGCAATGTTGATGGCCCTGGCTGGCATTGGTCGGAGTCAAACAGCTTCCGCCTGTCTTAGTTCTCAGCTTTCAGCTCACTATGAGGCCGCGGATGCGTCATCGGGAGGACATCGAAGCTCGTATTACAGCTTCAGGAATAATTCAACGTCGCCGTGCATGCTCAATGGCGTTCCCGCTGTTGCATTGATAGATCGTGCGGGACGCCGAATGAAGATCACCATAGACAAAGCAATCGCAAACTCTGATGTTCCGTCGAGTGCGATTACGCTCGCGCCGGGAGGAAAAGCATTCTTCGAAATTCGTTACCAGTCTTGCGAGTTTACAAACGGGGCTGTCGAACAAAAGTCGCGCTGCACGACTTCGGCAAAGGTTGGATTCAGGCCGCCTGGGACAAAGGGCATGTTAATGATCCGGGATGCTATCGATGCGGACTACCTGGGAGTCTCGCCTCTCGTAGCCACGCTTAAAGAGTTGGGAGTCATGGATCCTGAGTTCTGTGATGGTTCTCAGCTCTCCTTAAAGCGTGAAGCCTCAGACGCAGCTATGGGTGGTGCGAGAAGTGTGTTTTACAGTTTCAAGAACATCTCCCGAGACCCCTGCCCGCTCAAAGGGTGGCCGCGCGTCGTTCTGCTGAACGCTGCCGGACGTCCGCTTAAGGTGACCAGCTCCGGTGGAGAAGGCGAGCCGAACGAACCCAAAGGAGTGAGGCTCGCGCCGGGAGAGAAAGCATACTTCGCCATTAATTACACCTCATGTCATTCCGCCGGTGCTAAACCGTCGGGCTGTAAGTCTTCGGCGAAAGCGCGAATCACAGCTCCCGGCACCAAGCGCAATTTTATTGTCCGCGAAGTCATGGATCCTAAGGGTCCATATTTTGACGTGACGGCATTGGCCCGCACTCTCGATGAATTGGGAATCAGCATCAAGAAACCAAAGCCTTAATCATTTGTTTGAATCGATTGCGACAGAATCTGTTCTAACCCATTTGCTCGGAAAGGGAGATCACTATGTTCAAGAGAATTCTGTTAGTTGCATTGTTGACAATCGCGTCCGCAGCTATCGCCGCGGCCCAGACGGCCACGCCGGCGAAAGCTGCGCCAGACAAAACGGGAGATGACGCGTACTGGGCCTTGACTCAAAAGTACTGCAACGATCGATTCGGCTTTTGCGTCTATCGCCCGGCCAGCGTTAGCTGGCGAGATCAGCAAGGGGTGTGGCATGAAGGTAGTCCTAAGACTGGGCCGGAAAATAATGACGGCATGAAATTCGACAACGGCAACGGGCTGGACGTGACGGTAAGCGGCATCAACAACGCTTCACACGACACTCTGCAAAGTGAAATGAGCGCCGCTGAGAAGCGCTTCGACAAGGTTCTTTATCGGGAGAAACGCAAGAACTCGTTCTTCATGAAAGGCAAGAAGGGTGACGTCGTCATTTTTCTCAGGACCTATGTCGGCAAGGGCTCAATTAATCATCTGGAGATACAGGTTCCTGAACGCTTGCATGCAAGCTATAGCGAAGTGATGAGCAATATCGCCGGCTCGTTCACTCCGGGCCAGCTCAGCATTCCCCATTAGTACAGTTGGGTTAAGCAGACTGCAAGCACGTCATCATCTTCTGGGAGGTCCGTTAGGAACTTCGGGAGGATTAAGAGAACTACGCCCGGAATTAGATCGTCGATGCAAAATTCCACAGCGGAGCCACCGCCGAAGCCGAAAAGGATTTGACGAGAGTAGGAATGATGCGGAAAAGACATTTCGTGATTTTGGCAACAGTGATGTGCTTCGTAATCCCCCTTTTTGTTTCGGGTGCGGCAGCCGGATCCAGCGTTCACATCAAACATGTGCCAAAGCGTAAGTTGAGCTTGGCCATGAAGGCCGTCGGCGCGTTCGCATACAACGCAAAGTTGAACCGATGGGAGGGCATCGAAGGCTTGAGCGCAGACAGCACGGACATCGCGAGGAAACCAGTGATCATTCAGCCGGTGTTCATTGGCAAACAGAAAATTCCGGCCTATTACGAGGGCGGCAATATGATGGCTGACCCTTGCGACAATAGCTACATCATCATCACCGATCGAAGTTACGCGATAGTCATTTCTACTGACTGCGGCGGCGACGCCGATAAGCGCTTAGAGACCTTTGCCAAGTCTTTCACTCTGCCAAAGGGCGTACATGCCATCAGAGCGAAGGAAGCAGCCGGCTGGAAAGTGATTGATTAGGATCGATGTCCGTAAACAAAACTCTATCGAGGTCTTTTCTCGCTTTGCTGGTTCTTTGGATCGTCCTGTCAGCCTGCAACGATTCGCCGAAGCGCGCCGCGCACATTCAGATTCCGGACGGCTATGTTGGGTGGGTCAGAATTGAGCTGGGTGTTCCAAATACGCCAGCGCTGAAAACGGACTCCCAAGGATGGGAACTTCAGAAAGTTCCACCGTCCGGGTTATTGCAGACCTCGTCGGCACCTGACGACATGAACGCGGCGGCGGGTCGTGATTACTCGTACTACTCGGGTGACAATCTGAAGCCACTACCGGACTCGTTGATTAATGGTTGGGCAATGAGCAATTGTTTCGTGAAGCCCGACGGTTCGCGGCTGGAACGAAAGTTCTACACCTTCTTTGTTGGCCCGAAAGCAGAATACGAAAAACATAGCCAGGAACTTGAAAGACTCAGGAGGCCCGGGAGCAGCGGCTGTGACTACGTTGGCAGTTTAGATGGCTTGCCGAAAGTTGGAAATCTTCCGACTGCGGCTGGCTAACAGATTCTGAAAGAACTAATCACACCACTTAGTGGAGGTATTCGCAACTGCTTCTTTGGTTGCCGCTGGGGTCATCATGAAGAACGCAAAGTTCGGTTCACTGTTCATTCTTGCATCGCTTGAGCTTCCGGCTTTGCTGTCGCAGATGAATGCGATAGTCTTACGGTGATTTCTGATCAATTGGTTCGGAGAATTTATGTTCAAGAATAAATTCAATGCCTTACTCGCGCTTGCTCTGCTTGTCCTCGTGGTGTGGGCTTGTGGCGCAACTACGGCGAACATCAGCAGCATAAAACTCAGCAGCGATAAGGCCGGTAAGAATGAGACTAAGACATTCAAGCCCGGCGACGACGTTTACACGACCGGGCAGATTTCCAACAACGGCGGCAAAGTCGAGGTGAAGTGGCGCATCGTTTACGACGAAGGGGATAAAGCCGGCTCGACTGTGCCCGGGGCTGAGAAGACGCTCGAGGCTGACGGCGATCAACCTTTTGTATTTTGGATCACTCTGCCGCCCTCCGGTTTTCCCAACGGCCGCTACAAAAGTGAAGTCAGCATGATCTACAGCGGCGAGCAGAAAGATCAGAAGACCGCCACGTTCGACGTCGGCGGATACTAATAGCACATCCCTCGATCACGGAGACGGAGTGGGACTTGGACTGGTGCTCGCGGCGTTGAAGCCGGGACCGATCTTGTCTTCGAGTCCATCGAGCGTGCCGTTCACCTTCTTATAAACGTTCTCTATGATCGAGCGGCGCGCTTGATCGGGTGGGCCCGCGACATAGGATTTGATGTAATAGAGCAGTGCTTGATCGTTCTTGCCGTTCGCTTCCAGGGCCGCTCCTAAATGCCACAACGATGAACGCCACAGTGGCGTGCCTTCGGTTGCCGTCGTGGCGGCCCGGCGCAAGCGAATGACGGCGTCAGCTGATTTGTCGAGATTGAACAAAGCCAGGCCCGCCAGATCTTCAATGCGCCCGCGCAGCAGACCTGAAAGCGCGCTGCGCGGCGCGTCGGGCACGTCGAGCGATCCGCCCTGCTTGATTGCCCGCGCGCGCGCATCGGCCAGCTCTTCCGCTTGCACCGCGACAGTCGCGGCCGGCACGTTCAGCGCGGCTTCGACTCCCGAGGCGGCGTCGTCCATCAACTGGACCACGGTTGCAAAGGCGACGCCTTTCTTCACAAATTTCCCGGCCACATAAACCTGTCTGTAGGTCCGCATCGCGTCGTCGCCTTTGATGAAATCCTGCGCCAGCGTGATGAGATTGTCTTCGCTGGGCGCAGGCTGGTCCAATGCGGCATTAAACGCCATCAAGGCCTTCATCATTTGGGCGTTCGCGCCGGAATCCGCGCCGGCCGATTGAAAAATCGCGGCGCGTCGCTCGGGCGCCAGCAATTCGGTGAAGCCTGACGCGTGCGCAGCGATGCGGCCCGCCAGCTTTGTCTGAATCTCGCCATCCTTCAATGAAAACGATCGCGCCAGTTCCTGCAGCGCTTCATCGTAAAGACCCATGGACGCGAGCGTGCTCGCCAGTTCGTAATCGAGCGTCGGAAACCGGCTGAACTGGCGCGCGTAACGCAGACCCCGCTCGGCCATTAAAGGTTGTTTGTTTGCGATTAGCGCGCGCGCCAAAGCAATCTGGCCCCACGAATATCTGGGCTCGAGAACGATTGCATGCTGGATCAGATCGGATCCGCGATCAGAATCGTTGTGGGCCAGAAACCAGTAAGCGGCGCCTACCAGCAGCGGCAGGTTACGCGACTGATCTTTATCCTGTAACGCGTTGGTGATTTCCGTCTCGGCTTCGTCTTTCTTGCCAAGTTCCAGAAGTGAAAGGACAAGACCGGCGCGGGCGGGATTACTCTTCGAGTCTGCCTGCAATTGCTCCCGATACAACGCCAGCGCGTCATCAAACTTGCCGCCGGCGCGTTTCAGATCGGCGAGCGCGATGCGCGCGGAACCCAATTTCGGATCCAGCGACAAAGCTTTCGCGTACTCTGCTTCGGCATCGTCAAGCCGCAAATCAATGTGACGCGCTGCGCCGAGCGCCTGGTGTGCCGCCGCGAAGTCAGGGGCCAGCTGCACCGCGGATTCCGCCAGCCGCGCGGCGTCCGTGGCGTTCTCAATCGCCAGATAAAACTGCGTGAGCGCGACCACACGCTTCGCATTCGCTTTCGCCAGCGGCTCGATCTGCCGCGCCATTTCGTACGCCGCGTCGCGCTGCCCGCGCAGGAAAAGGCCGAGCGGAATCTGCGCGATCACTTCGGTGAACAAACGATCCGGCATGTCCGCGGGAGCATCTGTCAACGCCAGACGAAATTGCTGCAGACCCGTGTCGATGTCGCCGGCCTGCAGCCGCTGCTCGGCAAACATCGCGTGCGCGACGACGAGATATTCGTTCGCGCGCGGCAACGCCAAGGATGTTGGATGCGCGGCAATAAAATCTTTCAAAGCGACAATCCGTTTATCTGCAGGCAGCGTCAGCGTCAGTTCGACTTGCTCTTTTTCATCTTCAGGATTTGACGGCGACGCGCTTGCTTTGCGATCTGGTGAAGGAGTCTTCGCCTGTTTTGGCGAATTCTCCGTCAACGGTTCGGACGGTGGCGCGGAAGCCTGCGGCGTTGGTTGCACGGCTTGCGGCGATGCAGTCTCAGCAGGAGTCGGTGTCAGTATTGCGCTCGCCGTTGGTTCTGGACTCGGCGTTGGGGTTCCGCTCGGCGACGGTGTCTCAGTCGGTTGGGCTGAGGGCGTCGGTTGCGTGGCGGCAGGTGTGACGGTCGCCGATGCTTCCGAAGTCGGCGTTGCTTCCACCGTCGGCGTGACGCTCGGACTTGGCGACGGCGTGTTTACTTCTGTTGCCACGGTCGGCGTTGGGGTGGCCGCAGGTGTCGCTGCCACAGAGTTTTCGGGCGTCGCAGCCGGCACCAGACTCTCCGGCGCCTCAGCGGTCCGGGCTACCGTTCGCGGTCTCTGCGCCTGGGCCACCGTCTCACCTTTTTGTGGGTCAAGCGAGGCAAAATCGAAATCGTGAATTTCGCCAAGCCGATCGACGAAGACGCGAATGCCGGTCAAGAGGGCGTTGCTATAGTTCCCAGCGGTCATCTTTTCGCGCATTCGCTGGCCCATTTCACCGACCAATCCATCGGGAAGATAAATACGCGCGCCGCGCGTGACCTGACTGAAAAACCTGCCATTATCGGCGGCGATAACGATGAGCAAACTGCGATCGTTTGCCGCGGGTGCGCCGATTCGCCAATCATTCGCGACGTTTAATGAGTAATCGTAAAGGTCTTCACTGCCTGATGATTTGATCGTCGCGACGACGAAATCGAGATGAGTCTGGTCTTTGAGATTTTCGAGGACCTTCTCCAATCTTTCTTTCGGGGGCGTATCGAGCACTTCAGCGAAGTCGTTGACGTGACCGGCGCGCTTCGGCAAGCGTTGTGCTTGCGCACCAGCGTGCGAGTACACCGTCAAGGCCGCCGCGAACAGCGCGAAGATCGACGCTAAGATGGCCGCGCGAAAATTAAGCAGTGGTGATCTCATTCGCTCGAATCGGTGCGCACGCGTCTCGCGTGCTGGGCACGCCAGAGGCGCGTACCATCATGAGTCTGGAGAGTTAATTGGTTCGGCATGATAACATCATCCGGAGAACAACCGGAAAAGCAGCATTGCGGCGAAACGATCCTCACGATGGGAATCGCTTGCCGCCAAATCGAATGACCAACCTGGACGAAGCCTGGGAGGTTGCGCTCGCGCAGGCGACCCAACGCGCGCAAGGCGCGGGACGCGCGGACATTGCGCGCTATCTGGATTTGCGTCGGCGTAATGACCTGCTGCGTCGCACGGCGACCGATTGGTTGCTGGACGCGGTCTTAGCGTTAGCTGCCGACGCGAATCGCACCGGCGCGGCGATTCAGATCGAGCGCAACGAAGAGCATCGCTTCACGCGCGGAGCAGCGACCATGGTCGGCGACGCCTTGATTCTGCGCCGCGGCGTGCGCGCTTTAACCGTCGAGAGCGGCTGGCCACGCGCGCCGAAGGACGGCGTGGTGCGCGGCAATGGGCTGGCCTGCGCCAACATCAAACACCTGGGCCAGGCTCGGCACGACGATGAATTGATTCTCGCAGCTTCTGCGGCCGGTGCGCCGCAGTGGTTCGTGGTCTAGGCGGGCAGCCGCTCGTTGTTTACCACTGCCACTCTGCGCCGTCACTTCCTTCTCTTCGCACAATCTTGAAAATCGCTTCGGTCTTTCTTGCATAAATCTTAAGAATCCTCGGCGGCTGGCCAATGCGACCCGCGCGGCGCGCGACTCGCAACCATTTCCAGTACCTATTCAATTGAGGAGGTGGAATATGAAAAACAATTTTCTTATCAGGACCTTGCTGGCGGCCGCTCTCCTAATCGTGGCTGTGCCCGCGATTGCCTCGGCTCAGGACTACAATCGTTACAGGTCTGATTACGATCGATCGAGTCGGCAGGACGTGCGTGACGCGATCAATCGGCTCGACCGGACGAGTGCCCGACTGCAGAATGACGTAAATGCCGGCCGCCAGCATTATGCGCTGGGCGGTATTCTGTCGTTTCGAACGGTAGACAATGACGCGGTCTATCAGGTTCGCGATTTTCG
>CBFHBI010000042.1:0-9617 GCA_965653755.1 uncultured Blastocatellia bacterium | reverse complement strand
AGAATTCATCGACGTTCGTGCCGCCGTTCACGCCGACAAAACGAAACTGCGACCCCCTCTCGCGCTTGACCCCGGGCTCAACCCGCGAGAACCCGCCCCACTCGTGGTCGTGACGCCGCTGCTCAGGCAATAGCTGTTTGACATCAACGTAACGTATCTCGGCAGAGTGCACAGTTACCGGATCCCCCACAACCTTTTCGCCACCGCGCTTATAGAAGACCGGCGTCACATTCATTTCATGCGGACTGCGCGAGTTGAATACGATCTCACTGCCGCCAGCTTCCGGCAGATCGATTAGCGGTATGTAGATTTCCTGATCGCCCGCCGGGGCGCAGTGCGGACAGCGCGGCGTTGGCTTATTCTTCGGCCCATGCGGCGGCGTAGATGAGGCGACGGGAACTTCGGCATTTAACGAGTGTGTGGATGCATGAGAATTTACGAACCAAACTGCGCTCACTAGAAATACCAGGAATAAGAACAGCGCGACATTCTCTCGGGTGCGATTGAGTTTGCTACGCATGAAGGACACCGCCTTTCGGCAAAACGGTTGACGTGGAAGGCTAGCGGCGCGAGTTGCGAGCGGCTCGTGGGTTAGCCGTGACTTTCAAAAACTGGGCTCACCCTACGCCCAAACAATTACCCGTCAATGCTTTTCCTGTGCGTAAATTTGTAGCAGCACACGGCGGGCGACGGCGAGCACTTCGTCTTTCTCTTCGGCGCTGAGTTCAAGGCGCAGCACGCCGTTGGGAGCGAAGTTGGCGCCCGCGCGCGCGCGAATCAATTCCATCAGCTTTTCAGGCGCGACCCGGGCTTTCTCAGCCAGCTTGATCGCGATTCCTTCGCGCGTGCGATCGATTGAAATCACGCCCACAACTTCCGCCGCCTGTCTTAGCCTCGCGTAATCAAACAATGCTTCGACCGATTCGGGAATGCGTCCGTAACGATCTTCAGTCTCCGCCCGAATCGCTGTCAGGGCATCTTCATCGCGCGCGGACGAGACACGTTTGTAGGTCCGCAGCCGCTGGCCCATGTCGGAGATGTAACCTTCGGGAATCGCGACATCGACACCGAGATTGATCGAGACGCTCGTTTCGTCTTCAACCTGTTCGCCGCGCAGCTCGGACACCGTGCGTTCGAGCATCTGGGTGTAAAGATCGAAGCCGAGCGCATCCATGTGACCCGATTGTTCGCCGCCGAGCAGATTGCCGGCGCCGCGCAATTCCAAATCGAGCGCGGCGATGCGAAAGCCGGCGCCCAGATCTGAAAACTCGCGAATCGCCGAAAGCCTGCGCCGCGCGATCGGCGTCAACTCCTGCTCTCCCGGAATCAAAAGATACGCGTACGCACGGCGGTTGGATCGGCCCACGCGCCCGCGCAATTGATAAAGTTGCGACAGCCCATAATTGTCGGCGCGGTTGATAATGATCGTGTTCGCGCGCGGGATGTCGATGCCGTTTTCGATGATCGTGGTCGCGACCAGCACGTCGTATTTGTACGCGATGAAGTCGAGCATGATCGCTTCCATCTCTTTTTCATTCATCTGGCCGTGCGCGACCGCGATGCGGCACGTCGGCACCAACCGCTTGACCAGCGCAGCGATCGTTTCGATCGATTCCACGCGATTGTGAATGAAAAAGACCTGGCCTCCGCGCGCCAGTTCAAGATCGATGGCCGACTTGATTACCGCATCGGACGATTGCACGACCTGAGTTTGAATTGCCAGCCGATCGCTCGGCGGCGTCTCAATCAGCGACATATCGCGCAAGCCGCTCAGAGACATGTTCAACGTGCGCGGAATCGGCGTCGCCGAAAGCGTCAGCACATCGACGCGCTTCTTTAACTGCTTGAGCCGCTCCTTGTGGGCGACGCCGAAGCGCTGCTCCTCATCAACGACAACCAACCCGAGGTCTTTGAAGCTCACGTCTTTCGATAGCATCCGGTGCGTGCCGATCACGACGTCCACTTCGCCCGACTCGACGCGCTTAACCACGTCCTTCTGTTCTTTCGATGTGCGAAAACGGGAAAGCAATTCAACTTTCACCGGAAACGGCGCGAACCGCTGTCGAAAAGTATCGAAGTGCTGATAAGCCAGCACCGTCGTCGGCGTGAGCACCGCCGCCTGCTTGCCATCCATCACCGCTTTGAACGCCGCGCGCATGGCCACCTCTGTCTTGCCGTAACCGACGTCGCCGCACAGCAGACGATCCATCGGTGTCGGCGTTTCCATGTCGTGCTTCACATCGTCGATCGCGGTTTCCTGATCAGTCGTCAAGACATATTCAAATCCCTGCTCGAACTCGCGTTGCCACGGACTGTCGTCGGGGAAGGCGTGGCCATGGACCAGCTTTCTTTCGGCATAAAGCCGCAGCAGCTCGTCGGCCATGTCGCGCATCGCGCGCTTCGCTTTGGCTTTCGTCTTTTGCCAACCGAGTCCACCCAACTTATCGAGCGCCGGCTGCGCTCCTTCCGCGCTCGAATAGCGTTGGACCAGATCGAGCCGCTCGACCGGGACGTAAAGCTTGGCCTCGTCGGCGTAATAAAGCAGCATGAATTCGGATCGCGGATTTGCAATTGGCGCTGCGCCGGCGGGTTCGGTGGGGCCGAGATCCAATGTAACCAGTCCGCCGAATCTGGCGATGCCGTGATCGATGTGGACCACGTAATCGCCGACTCGGAGATCGCGAAAGTCTGACAGGAACGCCGCGGCCCGCGCGCGCCGTTTCTTCTCGCGCTTGATGGCTGTCGCTCGTCGTTCGAGTACGGGCTCGGCAGCTTCGTCGAACAGATCGCCTTCGACATGGACCACTAATCGCGCGGACGGCAATTCGAATCCACCGGAGAGTTTGCCGAAAGTTACTACGGCATCGACGTCTGGCTGTTCGCCGAATTCATCGGCAGACGTGAGGTGCGCCTTTACATCGTAATCACGCAGGATCTCGGTGACCCGCTCGGCGACGCCGCGGCTCGGCATCACAAACAACGTCGTCACTTGACTGTGCGTGCGGCGTTGAATGAGGTCCCGCGCCAAGTCCGGCAAGCGGCCGTGATAACGAATGACTGACTGCGCCCGCCAATCGATCTCGGTGTCAGAACCGGGAGCGGTGCGGGGTCCCCGCGCGAGCATCTCGCGTGGGGTGCTGGATGCGACCGGATCATGTGACCCGATCGAACCACTCGATCCCGTCGCTGCCGCTCCGGGTTCTGACACGTGCGGAAACAAGAACAGGGGCTGTCGTTTCGCTCGCGCTTTACCCACCGAAATTTTGGGATGCTCTGCGTCGAGCGCAATCTCCTGATCGATCTTCGCCGCGGTCCGTCCCAACGCGCGCACCTCGATTCGCTGCATCACATCGATTTCAGATCGCAGCTCTTCCGCAGTCAGATAAAGCTCCGCAGGAGCTAATCCCAGATCGTCCGCCATCTCAGTTGCCGCGTAACGCTCAGCTAATGTTTGAAACGCGTCGGTGAGAAAATTCTCAACCGCGACAGGCTCGTCGATTACCAACACCGCGTCTTTCAGATATTCGAAGATGCTCGCGTCGCGTTCGCGGTTGAGCGAGATCAGCCATTCCCAACCGGGAAAGTCTTCGCCTTCCTCGGCAAAGTCGGTGCGGTCGCGCAACGAACGCGCAAACCTGGGATCGCCCCAACGCTGTTTCGCCCGCGCCGCCCATTCGCGAAAATCAGCAGCGCGCACGATCAGCTCGCGCATCGGCGCGATCTCCACCTGCGGCAGTTGCGTCGTCGAGAGTTGCGTCTCCGGATCAAATTCGCGAATCGAATCGACGGTGTCGCCGAAGAATTCAATGCGCACCGGCGCGTCATGTCCCGGCGGCCAGACATCGAGGATGCCGCCGCGCATCGAGAACTCGCCGACCGCGCCGATGGGATCTTCGCGGACGTAACCACTCGCCAGGAGCTTATCTACCAACTCTTCCGGCGAGACATCTTCGTCGCGGCGCAACACTGCACCCGCGTTTAGAATTTCCGACGGTGGCACGGTGCGCCGCGCCAACGCGCGCGCGGTAAGCAGGACGAAGTCGCCCGCTCGGTGGGCCAGCCGCCATAACGCCAGCGCGCGGCTTTCGAGAGTCTCCGCATGTGGCGATCCACCGGCATAAGGATCGCTCTCGGAAGCGGGTAAGACGGCAACCGCATCTCCGCATTCACCGACACCACGAAGCGCGCAATACCAAAAGCTGAGGTCGCGCTCCCAATTTTCCAGATCGCGTTGCGCGGGCACCACCAGCGCGAACTGTTTCCTGGTCGCATATTGCAGCGCGGTCAGCGCCAGCGCACGCGCGGGCGCGGCGACCAGTCCGCTAATCGAGATGACCCGCGCGCCGCGATTTAGCTGATCGAGGACCCGACGAAACTCTTCGCTTTGATTTACGGATTCGACCGCAGATCGGAGAGTTGAAGTTGTTTCCGTTGTCGTGCTCATCGCTATGCAATCGGGGCAGTAGCCCGACCGTCAGGGAGGGCGTTTATTAACGTCGGCCACGCCCTCGTTAACAGTCGGGCTACTGCCCCGCCTTAATCCGGCCGATGAGTTCGCTGGTTGATGCGCCTTCCACAAACGGCAGACTCACGACCCGTCCGCCTGCGGCTTCAACTTCCTCGCGGCCGTGAATCTGTCCGAGCGAGTAATCGCCACCCTTAACCAGTACGTCCGGCAGCAGCGCCGCAATCAAAGACCGCGGCGAGACATCATCAAAAATCGTAACGTAATCGACCGCGCGCAAGGCCGCCACAATTTCCGCGCGCTCATTCTCATTTGTCAAAGGACGTCCGGCGCCTTTCAACTCGCGCACCGATCGATCGCTGTTAACTGCGACCACTAACGCATCACCCAGTGCACGAGCCTGTTCGAGATATCTCACATGTCCGACATGTAGAATATCGAAAACACCGTTGGTGAAGACAAGCTTCTTACCACTAGCGCGTAGTGCCTCACGTTCGATCTTTAACTGAGCGCTTGTAAGAATCCTAGAAGTCATCGATCTGAATATCTTCGCCGCCGCGCGGCGAAATGTTTATAGTACTCACGCCGATTAATTCTCCCGAAACATCGGGGCTGAATGAAATGCGTCGCATTTCGTTCAGCCCCGCAGAGATTAATGATTGAATGGCTATAAACATTTCGTGCCTAACGGCACGAGGCCTTGCCCATTGTTATATCGACCATCCCGCATCGCAGAGCGCACTTCTTCATAGGGAATTCCTACCGCGCTGCCATCCTCTATCGCTTTGATTCGCGCAACAATCTCATCGTCCCAGGCTGCTTCAATTGCCGAACCATCCGCCTCGTCATCATCGCTCAATAAACGATTCGCCAGCGCGAGCCGTTCATCTCGAGGCAGCTTCAGGGCGCGTGCCGTAATTTCTTCCAATGCAACCGACATGACTTGATGTTACCAGAAGAGGTAAAGCTAACCAATCTGTTTGGTCTATTAACCGCTTACCATTTACTATTCAAAGATTCATGACAGTCCCCTTTTTTGAAGATAACGATCAGACGCGGGTGCGGCGCGAGCATCTGGAAGCGTTGCGCGCGCTGGTCGGCAATGTCTATCCAAACAAATTCGCGCGCAGCGATATCACCGGCACGGTTTCGCATGAAGATACGATCACTTCGATTGTCGAGACATTTAAGAAACACGAACCGAAGGTTGCCGCGGGCGAAAAGCCTGCGCCTGAAGTTTTGGAATCAGCAAATGCCGAGCTGAACAAGATGCGCGTGCGCCTCGCCGGACGCATCGCCGCGCCGCCGCGCGTGATGGGCAAAGCCGCGTTCGTGCATCTATCGGACGGCGTGTCGCGCTTGCAGATTTATGTGCGTCGCCAGGACGTCGTCGGCGTGCGTAACGATGTTGGTGGTGGCGAAGTCAATGGCTGGGAATTGTTCGGGCTACTCGATCATGGCGATTTCATCGGCGTCGAAGGATATTTGTTTGTGACCAAGACCGGTGAACTTTCGGTGCACGTCGAGAAGCTGCAATTTCTTGCCAAGGCCCTCCTGCCGATGCCCGACAAAATGCACGGCATCAACGATCCTGAGATTCGGCAACGACAGCGTTACGCTGATTTGATTGCCGGAAGTTTGAAGCTTTCAGAGAAACAGGAATCAGAAATCGGAGGTCAGACGTCGGAATTAAATCCGCGTCAGGTGTTTGAATTGCGCGCGAAAGTGCTGCGCGAGATTCGAAGGTTTCTCGACGAGCGCGGCTACATCGAAGTCGAGACTCCGATGCTTACGCCGCTTGCGACCGGCGCCGCGGCGCGTCCGTTCAGGACGCATCACAACACTCTGGATATCGATCTGTTCGCACGCATCGCGCCGGAACTTTATCTGAAGCGGTTGACGGTCGGCGGCTTTGAAAAGGTTTACGAACTGAACCGCAACTTCCGCAACGAAGGCATCTCGACCAAACACAATCCCGAATTCACGATGCTCGAATATTACTGGGCCTACGCCGACGTGAATATGATGATGGATTTGCATGAGGAGATGAGGCGCGCGGTCGTTAAGGCGGCGACGGGTGGTTTGACGGTCAAGTACGGTGCGAATGAGATAGATTTTTCGCAGCCGTTTCAACGGCTGGCGATGAAGGAGGCGATTGCTCGCTATCGCGGGAACGGAGTTGGCGCCAACGAAGAACCGATGCGAATTATCGATTTGTTTGAAGAGTTCGCCGAACCTCACCTGATTCAGCCAACGTTCATCACAGATTTTCCGAAGCCGGTGTCGCCGCTCTCGAAAGCTTCTCCAGGTGATCCTTCGGTCGCAGAACGTTTCGAATATTTCGTGGGCGCGCTCGAATCAGCCAATGGCTTCTCGGAACTGAACGATCCGGAAGAGCAGTATCAGCGCTTCAAGGATCAAATGCAGCAGCGCGAGCGTGGCGATGAAGAGGCGATGGTCATGGATGAAGATTACATTCGTGCGCTGTCTTACGGCATGCCGCCGGCGGCGGGGATTGGTGTCGGCATCGATCGTCTGGTGATGCTTTTGGCGAACAAGCATTCGATTCGCGACGTGATTCTGTTTCCCCACATGCGGCCGGAGAGAACAGAAGGCGGTCGGCAGAAAGCAGAAGGCAGCGAAGAAGCGGGGCAGTAGCCCGCGCGTCAGCAAGGGCGTTCTTCTTGCGCCCTCCCTCACGGTCGGGCTACTGCCCCGGCTGCCGTCAGATGTATTATCAGGCCTCGGATCGAAAGGGGAGTAACTAGAAATGAACCGAAAACTTTTAGCGATTAGTTTGTTGGTGGCAGTGGCTGCTGTGCTTTATGCGCAGAAGAAGGACGTGAAGCTGACCGGCAATCTGATCGACAACGCTTGCGCCAGTCATCACGTCAACGACAAAGACTTTGGCGATCGCGTCGCGAACCACACGACGAGCTGCGCGTTGATGTCGAGTTGCAAAGGGAGCGGTTACGCGGTCTATGTGGACAAGAAGCTTTACAAGCTGGATGAGGCAGGCAGCAAACTGGCGCAAGACATTCTCGAAGGCACGAATACCGAGAAAGGCGTGCGCGTCGCCATCGAAGGCACGCTCGATGGCGACACGATTCACGTGACCAAACTGACGGAAGTCACGACCCCGGCGGGTTAGGAACGCGCTGGATGGAGCGCGGACATCCTTGTCCGCAAAGCCCACGGAGTGCGCTCAGAATCTTTCGCGCTTCGCGCTTATGCGGGTAGGGATGCCCGCGCTCCAATCGAAACTCGGGCAGGCACGAGGCCTGCCCCTACACAAGATTATTAAGGCGTGGTGACGCTTGTCTCTTGGTGCGAGAACGCCATCCACTTGCCTTTGCGATTCACCCAAAGACTGCTGGCCCAAACAGTCGGAATCGGTTTGCCGGCGCAGGTCCCTTCAGCGACACCTTTGTAAGTCAGGAACGCAGCGTCGGCATCGACCATGGTCAACTTCGAATCGCTCAAGTTGAATGACTTCACCTCGCAAGGCATCGAAGCCATCATCGCGGTGACGTCTTTCTTCGCGGCGACACCAGAGTCGCCAACCATCACGGCATCGGCGGCCAGCCAATTTTGAAACGGCTTGGCGTCTTTATTCTTCCAGGCATTCCACAGCGCAGTTTCATTCGCAGCGAGTTTTTTCTGCAAGGCGGCTTTGCTCATGCGCGGCTTTGGTTTCGGCGACGGCGACGCAGCGGCCTCGGGCTGAGCAAAACAGAGAGTGGCGAACGCCAGCACACAAAGCGCCGCCAAAGTTAGTCTTTTCATTCAGGTTCTCCTCGGGTCTTGAAACGTAGTCATCAGAGCTGAGCGGGCGCAGTTCTACTATTAGGCGGCGTGTTATGTCAATAGATTCTTTGGCAGATGACGTCGTGCATGAAGCCTGAACGAATTCGCGCCGTAGGCGCGAAATGTTTATAGATCCAAATGCTTTACCGCAACACAGCGAAGGAGCGACATCACGCCCGTGATGTCGCTCCTTCGCATTAAGAAGATATGACGGAATTAACTATAAACATCCCGCTCCTACGGAGCGTACGTCACTAACGCTTCAACTTAGGTGCGGTTGCTTCTCCGATTTTCAAAATCGTGCCGCCGAATCCAACGGCCCAGGCATGATTGCGGTCCATGATGAATAAACGTTCGAGCGCGATTGAACTTGCGATCGGCTCGCTGCTCCAATGAAGGCCGCCATCGTTAGTATGAAGCAAAATCCCTTGCGCGCCGACGGCCCAACCTTCGCTACGATCGACGAATTTCACATCAAAGAGATCCGTGTCCGTATTCGAGCGCTGTTTTGACCACGAGCGGCCGCCGTTCGTGGTCGCAAATATCTGGCCCGCACCGCCCACGGCCCAGGCGCGCTCGCCCGCCACGCTGACTGCATTGAAGCGCGCGGCCGGAATTTGCAGTGGAGTTAATCGCCAGGTCGCCCCGCTGTCCTCGCTCTGCATAATGGTTGCGCCCGCGCCGACGATGAATCCCCGATAACCAGCGAACGCGCCGCCGAGCAGCAGGTGCCTGGTCGCCGAACGCTGCGGCATCCAGTGCGCGCCGCCATCGCTGGTCGCGAAGACTACACCGCTTTCGCCGAACACCCAGCCGTGTTGCGCGTCAGTGAATAGCATTCGCACGAACCGGGTATTGACGTCGGCAGTATTAAGAAAGACTCGCCGCCAGCTGACGCCGCCATCATTCGTCGTCAGCAGATAGGAACTGCGCTCGTTTGATTTCAGCTTAAGTAAGTCACGTTGCGCGAGCAGCCAGCCGGCCTTGTCATCGGAAAAATAAACATCGCGAAGATCATCGCGCGGAATTGAAACCTTGTTCCAAGTCAACCCGCCGTCGATTGTGTGGAGTAATGTGCCGTTGCTCCCCGCTACCCAGCCACGATCTTGATCGACAAAATAAACAGCGTGCAGCCAGGCCATCGTGCCGGATGGTTGGCGAGACCAGGAGGCGGCAGTGAGCAGTGAGCAGTGAGCGGTGAACAGAAGCAGGGAAGTGAGCAACAAGCGGTGAGCTGTAAGCAGTTGTCGACGCGGAGCCTCGAATGAAATTATTCTATTCGCGCCGCAAAGGCTGAGCCTTTCCGCAGTCGTGCGTAGCAGAGCTGCAACTCTTGAATTCACGC
>CBFHBI010000041.1:0-9651 GCA_965653755.1 uncultured Blastocatellia bacterium | reverse complement strand
CCGATATCGACCGCGCTGCCCACGATTCGATTGAAGCCAGGGCCGCGCTGGTCTGCGGTTAAGCCAGCGCTGTTCGCTAAAGCGCTGCTGCCCGCGTCAATTACCGGACTACCCGGCAGCGACGCAAACGTCGGTGTCGCTCCACCGTAGTTGGCAAGTCCGGCCAGCATAGGATTCACCGGACTCGCAATCGTGCCCACCATGTCGTTATTCACACCATTGGTGAGACCCGAGCTGCCATCCTTCGCGCCGATCAAATTATTTCCCAGCGAACTTACCGCACCTTGAATGTCAGGTCCGTTCGCCGTACCGGCGGTGTTTCCGGCGACTATAGAATTACCGATAGCCGCAGCCGGCGCTGTCGGGCTGTTGTTATAAATGCCACCGCCGGCTCCGGCACCGCCTGGAGCTGAGTTATTACGAATGGTCGCGTCAACTATGTTCAACTGCGACTGAACGTTGAAGATACCGCCGCCTGCGCCAGCGCTGTTCCCGGTGACTGTGCTGTTCCGTATATTCATGACGGCCGGTGACGGGCCGTTGTTGTAAAGGCCGCCGCCCGAACTGGTGGCGTTGTTTCCGCTGACCGTGCTGTTGATGACGGTCACGATGCCGGAAGCAAAGTTGAAGACTCCGCCGCCGAATTGAGCGGTGTTGTTGCTCACCACAACACTGTCGAGCGTCAGGCTCGCATTATTGCTATTTGCGGCGCCGCCGCCCTGAACACCGCCGTTGCCGTTTGAAATCGTCAGGCCGGAGATCGTTACCGCGCCGGAATTCGCCGTCACGTTGAAGATTCGGAACAGCGATGCGGTGTTGCGTTGAACAGTCAAGTCGTCCGCGCGCGGACCCTGAATCGTTAATGCCTTATCAATCACCAATTCTCCGCTGGTGAGGTTGATTGGACTCGTCACATGACCGGGTGTCATGTCGAAAGTCAGCGTCGCTGCGGGACACGCATGCAAGATCGTGTCACGCAGAGAGCCGGCGCCACTGTCATTGCTATTTGCCACCATCGTTGGACCACAGCCCACCGTGATGTTTGCGGTGGCCAGTCCTCCGCCGAGGCCGGTGTTCGTATTATTCACCGACGCCTGCACCAGGAAGCTGCCACCAGCATTCGAATTCAGAGCCGGCGTGAATTTGAGTCCCGCGTTGCCTTCGGCGAAGGTGATGAAGTCATTGTTGTTAATCTGTGTCGTGCCGTTGTTCTTGAACAACGTGCCGCCCGTGATACTCGTAATCTTGAAGTTCGTCACTTCCGCGCCATCGGCCGGATTGCGGCTGATGACCAGACCCGAAGTCGTTTGCGTGTTGACCGTTGTCGAGGCGTTGGTCACCGAAGGCGTATCGGGAATGGGATTGACGGTGATCGTAAACATCTGTGGCGCTGAAGTGTCCTGACCGCCGTTGGCGGTGCCGCCGTTATCCTGAAGCGTGATCGTTATTGTGGCGACGCCGTTAGCGTTCGGCGCGGGCGTGTAGGTCAGCGTGCCTGTGACCGGGCTAATGGATGGACCAGCCGAAAACAAACTCGGGTTTGTGTTACCGGTGACGTTAAAAGCAATCAGCGTCTGTCCCGATTCATTTGCCGGACCTGGCGAAAGATTCGTGGCCCAGTTAGTCACTGTCTGTGGTCCTGCATCCTCGTTGACAGTCTGGTTTGCGCCGATCGTGAAAGTCGGTGGGTCGTTCACGGAGTTCACAGTCAACGTGAACGGGTCGGTCATGCTTTGGCTGGCGTTGTCAGACACGGTGACTGTAATTACGGAAGTTCCAAACTGATTAGCGACTGGATTAATAGTCATCGTGCGCGTCGATCCGGATCCGCTCAATGTTGGATCAGGTGCGACCGCGTGGTTGGACGAAGTCGCCGTCACAGTGTGAACGTTGCCGCCCACATTGAAACTGAATTGAAGCTGCGTATCTTCATTGGTGCTCTTGTCGGTAATGGCTTCGACTGAGACCTGCGCTTCGAAGGCGCCAATATCGACAGTGGCCGTCGTGTCGGCGTCTGGGCCATCAACCTGTCGATTGAAGCCGCGTTGGTCGGTAGTCAATTGCGGGACGTTTGGATTTCCGCAATGCGCCGAATCGGTGACACAGTTATCGCCCGCATCAAGAGCCGGACTGCCCACAAGCAGCGCCATCGTTTTCGTCGGGCCGCCGTTGTCGGCCAGGCTGCCAAGCTGCGGATTAATCGGAGAGGCGGTGGTCCCGGCGATGTCGCCAGTATTGGTGAAGTCGCCGCTGCCGTCGTTATTACCGATCAGATTGTGGCCTTGAGAGCTGAATACTCCGTTCACGTCAGGACCACTGGCGGCTGAATTGAGAGCGATGATCGTGTTTCTGACTTGCGCACTGCCAGAGCTGTTGAAAATGCCGCCGCCTTGGTTGATGCCGCCGCTGACGGAATTGCCCGAGAGCGTGTCGTTGGTCAGAATCAGTGTAGCGGAGCCTCCTACGTCGAAAATGCCGCCGCCGAAGTTGCTGCTGCCACTACCGCCGGTGGCGGAATCACCAGACAGCGTGCTGTTGTTGAGAATCAGTACGCCGTTATCGTTGTAAATGCCGCCGGCGAAGTTGCCGCTGCTACTGCCGCCAGTGGCGGAATTGCCAGAGAGAGTGCTGTTGGTCAGAGTCAGCGTGCCGTTATCGTTGTAAATGCCGCCACCTTTGTTGGTGCTGCCGCTACCGCCGCTGGCCGCATTGCCGGAGAGCGTGCTGTCGGTGATGGTCAGCGCCGCGCTGCTGTTAATGTAGATGCCGCCACCGAGATTGTTAGAACTAGCGCCGCCACTCACGCTGCCGTTCGACATCGTCAGACCAGAAATGCTTACCGTTTTAGAACTCCCAATTTCAAACACTCTGAAATTGGGGGTCTCACCGGCCGTCGAACGCTGCACCGTCAACGTCGCCGCCCCGGGGCCGCTAATCGTCAGATTCTTGTTGATCAGTAACTCGCCACTTGTCAGCGTGATGGGACTAACGACCTGACTCATGTCGAAAGTGATGGTCCCGCCGTCGCAGGCATCAATGATCGCCTGTCGCAAACTGCCGGCGCCGTTGTCGGCATTGGTCGTCACGACTCCGTTCATGAAGCACGTGGAGACCGTAGTTGTGACTATGGAACTATCGTTTTCCGTATTGGGATCGTTATCGCTTTTGACGTTCGCGGTGTTAGTGACGTCGCCGGTACCCGATGTACTAGCAACCAAAGAAAAGACGCTGGTGCTGCCGTTCGGTAAGTTTGCGATCGTGCAGGGTGTGGTGTTCCCCGGACAGGTCCACGTCGGCCCTGAAGTTTGTTGTAGCGATACGAAGGTCAAGCCCGCGGACAGTGTGTCATTCAAAGTCACAGTTCCCTGCGAATCAGTAGGGCCAAAATTCTTGACGGTGATCGTGTAGGTTACATTGCTGCCCGAAAGAGCCTGGACTGGACCAGACTTCGTGACACTGATGTCCGCGTTTGGTGGCGGTGGTGGTGGTACTGGCTCAAAGTCATATTCTGTAACGATAGGACCATTGTCAGTGTCGAAGCCAACGCCGATGCGGAAGTCGTCCACGTTGCCGACGAAGTTAGCCCAGTCAGACGCGGCTCCGCCCCCGATGACACCGCCGGCGCCCGCAACTATACGGACGCCGCCATTGCTTCCCGAGTTGACAACCGTCGCGTTGGGCTGCGCGGTGCGGAAGTCCGTGAGCACTTTGACGTTCGCGCCGGGGCCCGAGCCGGCCACGCCGTTAGTCGAGTACCAGCAGCCATTGAACGCGTCCCAGCTTTGCCACACGCCGGGCGCAACTGGGCCCTGTGGATTACTTGGACAGAACCCCGCGATTTGGTACTGCGGCTCGAAAACTAGATGATCATCCACCGTTCCGTTGTTGTCATAGTCCACATCGAGGATGATGAAAGGTGACTGGCTCGCAGAGCCGCCGACCTGAACGTACGTGCTGTAGCGTAGCTCGGTCAGTTCGTTTCCGGCTGGGTTTGGGTTATCCGGGTCTGGACTTGGGTTTGGAAGCGCCGTGCCCGCGTAATCAGGCTGACGCAACTGCGCAATCGCGCCGCCGTCCGAGCCGACGCCTAACTCTGCGCTGCCGCTCCCGAGAGGTGGCGTCGCCGGGCCGTTGACGAAACTGACATAGGGCGTTGATGCCGGAGTCGGTTGCGCGCCGGGCAGGGTCTGCGCCTGCCAGTCCTGCATTTGGCCCGGAAAGACCTCGAGAGTGGTGGTGACATCAGCCAGGACAATGACTATGGCGAAAAAGAGTACGACCGTGACAGCGATGATAATTGGAATGATACGTTTCGTTCTCATAAAGAAAGCAGTTACCTCAGTCCGAACGATTCGGGCGATAAGAGCGTGGGGATGGCGAAAGACAAGATGTGCAATTAACCCTCACAAGTGTGTGCAGTGAAATCTTAATGATTCATCGTTGGGCGTTAGCTTCGCGGTTTGAACATACGCCGTCAGTCACTATGCACATGAACAAGTTGATAATTATTATAAAGGTGTGGGCCAAACTGACCGTTCGAGTGCGGCTACAACTTATTACCTGTTTACCCTTCGGCGCGAGGATCCCACCTCGCTCATGGTCTTTGGACGCACAGAAAATAACACAGCAAAAGCGAAATCGAAAAGCGGAGAGGATCGCGAATTGGGGACTCGAATCTCAAAGTCTAGGCTAAGAACCTCATCAGCTCATCAGCGCCTGGGAGCGCAGCGCGACTACCGAGCGCGCGGCACTTTAGAGCCGCGCACGCATTACCCAGTTTCAAACATGTTTCCAAGTCCTCTTCGCGCAGTAGTCCGTAAATGAAACCGGCGTGAAATGCATCGCCGGCTCCGGTCGTGTCGTGACATCCGCCCGGAACTGCGAATGCGGGCGATTCAGTGAACTGATCGTCGCACAACACGATCGCTCCGTGCGCGCCGAGCGTGGCGCCGACGATTGCGCATCCATACCGCGATTTGATTTCAATCAGCGACGTTCGCAGATCACTAACGCCCGTCAGCTGTTGCGGAAATTCTGAAGATGTGATCAGCACCTTGATGAGCGGAAGCAGTTCCGGCAGTCCTTCGTAGATGTTGTCGATGTCCGCGGTGACGATCGCTCCGGATGCGCACGCCGCGCGCGCCATCACGGCGCAGGCCGGCGGATCGTGCGCGTCGAGATGCAGGACGCGACCGCGCGTGGCGATTTCGACAGGAGCTTCATCCGCTCGATACGAAAGACGGTCATCACGATCCCAGATTATGGTCCGTTCCCCCGTTCGCTCCTCGATGATGATGAACGCCACCTGATTGTCGGCGCCTTCAATCGTTTCAGCGAATTCGAGATTCACGCCTTCGTATTCAAGCGAGAGCAAACCGAAGCGCCCAGCCTCATCTGAACCAAAGCGTCCGGCGTACGCAGTCTTCATTCCCAGACGCTTCAGCGCGACCATGGCGCTGGCCGTTTGGCCGCCGGCGGCTTTTTCATACGCCGTGAATCGAGTCTTCGTGTCAAACGCTGGATATTCCGGCACCACGAGCAAGTGGTCCATTGCATTCAGCCCGAAGCCGACAGCGTCGAATTCTTTTTGCCGGTGGATATCGAAAGGCAGCCGCATTCAGCGAATCTCGATTCACTCCAGGTCAGGAACGGAGGTTTATCCCCGCTCACTCTTTGGTAGTCCACGGCGGTGGCAAGCCACTCTTCCTGACCTCGAGGTTTCAGAGTTCAACTTTACAACGCTAAAATGGTTTTACGAACCAGGCAATGACACTCGACGAGAAACTGAAGGAAATTCCGCGCGCGCCAGGCGTGTATCTGCACAAAGACGCCGACGGAAAAATAATTTATATCGGCAAGGCGAAGAACCTGCGCAACCGTGTGCGTTCGTATTTCCAGTCAAGTCGCCGCGGCGAATTCAGTTACGGCATCAAGACCGAAGAACTGGTCAATCATATCGCTGATGTCGAGTTCATCGTCACCGACAATGAAGCTGAAGCTTTCATCCTCGAAGCGTCGCTCGTCAAGAAGCATCAACCTTATTTCAATTATAAATTAAAAGACGATAAGTCTTATCCGCATCTCAAGCTCACCGTCAACGAGCCGTTTCCGAAGTGTGTGATCACGCGGCGGATTCAAAACGACGGCGCGCTTTACTTTGGGCCATTCCTGCCGGCAGCGATGGCGCGGCGCACGATCGATCTAATCAACCGCACGTTTCAGTTGCGCACCTGCGACATTGAAATAGACGGCAAGGCCCCGCGGCCTTGTCTCGAATATCACATCAAACGATGTCTGGGGCCTTGCGTGAAAGGACTGTGCACGCCAGACGAATCTCAGGAAGCTGTGCGTGACGTGCGCATGCTGCTTGAAGGCCGCAACACTGAGCTGGCAGACAAACTTGAGACGCGGATGCTGCAAGCGTCGGACGAAACGCGTTACGAATTGGCTGCGAAGTATCGCGATCTAAGAAAGACCGTCATCAAACTTTCCGAACAACAGAAGATGGCGACGACTTCGGAGAGCGACATCGACATCTTTGGCTACTATCGCGAAGGCAAACGGCTGGCGCTGCAATTGTTCACCATGCGCGAAGGCGACATCGTCCGCCGGCGTGAATTTTTATGGGAAGATTTGCCGGAAGAAGAATTTAACCCGGCAGATTTTCTTAGCGAAGTGCTGGCCCAGTATTACAGCAGTGCTGATGGCGCGATGACTGTGCCGGCCGCCGATTTGCAAACCCGCGAAGTGCGCACGTCGTTTCTGCCGCGCGAGATTCATGTGCCCATCGATTTCGAAGATCGCGAACTGCTGGAAAAGGTTTTGAGCGAACGGCGCGGCCGTCGCGTGCACATCCTCGCGCCGCAGCGCGGCGAGAAGCGCGATATGATCGACCTGGTCGAGAAGAATGCGAAGCTCGCCTTCGAGCAACGCTTCCGCGTGCTCAAGCCCGACATGAAGCGCGTGCTGGAAGAGATGCAGGAGACACTCGAGCTGCCGCGCTTTCCCGCGCGCATCGAATCGTTCGACGTGTCGCACATCCAGGGCGCCGAAAACGTGGCCGGCATGGTCGTCTGCGAAAACGGGAAGATGAACCGCAACGAGTATCGCAAATTCAAAATTCGTTGGGTCGAGGGTTCGAACGATTTTGCTTCGATGCACGAAGCGGTGCTCCGTCGTTACCGCCGCCTGCGTGACGAAGAAAAGGAGTTGCCCGATCTCGTCATGATCGATGGCGGCAAGGGTCAACTTAACGCCGCAGCCGAAGCGATGAGGATGCTTGATCTGGAAGCTGTCCCGATGATTGGTGTGGTGAAGCCGCCGCTGCATCATAATCAGGTCGCTTATCTTTTAGTCAAAGGCCGCGAAGACGACCCCATCTATCTCGATTCGTATTCACCGGTGCTGCGCCTGATTCAAATGATTCGCGACGAAACCCATCGCTACGCGGTCACCTACCATCGCAAGCGCCGCGAGCTGCGTGACTTCACCTCAGAACTTTCAGCCATTCCGGGCGTCGGCGAGAAACGCAAGACGCGCTTGCTGCGGCATTTCGGATCGATTCACAAAATATCGGAAGCTTCTGTTGACGAACTCGCACCGTTTGTGGGACGGAAGACAGCCGGGGAAATTGCAGATCACTTTGCGAAGCAACGAGCGTTAGCTGAAGGCGCGAACGCGGCGTGAATTCTTTGCGGCTTGTGTTCAGTTCAGAGTATTCTTTGACTCATGGCCACCATCTTCGAAATCGAAAAACTCGCGCTGGATTTGTCGGAGCGCGATCGTGCCACCTTGGCCGCTAACCTGCTCGCCTCGCTGCCACCGATTCTTGACGATGATGACGAAGGCATTGCGGAAGCGCTGCGGCGCGATGCAGAGCTGGATGCCGATCCGAGCCAGGCTATCTCTGAGTCAGAATTTGAGGCTTACTTTCGCAACCGCCGTAAGTGATGCCTTTAGAATTTCATTCGCGCGCCCTGGTTGATATAGACAGAATAATCGATCACTACGAAGATGCCGTCGGCCAAGATCTCGCCGATGAATTCTATGAAGAGTTGTGGACTTTCTTGCGTAAGGCTCGAGATTCTCCGGAAGGCTACGCAATCCGAGAGCGCGATATCCGCCGCGTGAATCTCGAACGATTCCCATTTCATTTTCTCTATCGCATCGTTGAAGATCGAATTCGGGTGTTGGCAGTTCGTCACGATCGAAGACGTCCATCTCTTGGGATGCAACGACGTTAAGGATCGTGATGGTCTAACGCCTGTTGACGGTGACGAAAAACCAGATTCACTCCAGCTTAATCAGCACATTTACTATTGCCGGATTGCCAGAAACCGGCGACAATCCTCGCCGCTTATCCCATCTCGAAAGACTAGCTTGAGTTTCTCGCGCCTGGGGCGCGCTATCCGAGCACAGGAGGCATCGATGACTAATCAATTTGGATACAGAAATGGTTTGTCGTTCTTCGTGGCGGCGAGCCTCTGCGTCGCAGCGGTTATCGGCTGCAAAATGCTATCCAAGTCAAACATGTTCGAAGGGACGGCGGCGAAGGACGCGGTCGAGGCGTTTCGCGGAAAACTCGGCGGCGGGCCGATCAAAGCCGTGAAGCTGGAGTTTGAATCAGACGCGGCCACGTTGCAGGCGCAGGATCCAAAAAACCCGGAGCACGTTGACGAGTACAAGTATTCGCGCGGATTGGTCGTGGGACCGCACCCGGTGCAGCTCGACATGCTTTCGAGGAATCTGGACAAGAGCCTTTTCAATCTCGACGACGTGAACGTTGCCGCGACGCCCACGCTGGCGAAGTCGGCGCTCGAGCGAGCCAAACTCGAAGGCGGCAAAATTCGGCGGATGACGATCGAGAGAGGCTTGAGCATCGCGACTGACATGACTAAGTCGGGCGCGGTCAGATGGCGTATCGAGATGGAAGGCGCGAGAGAGAATGCCTCTGCCTACGCCGATGAAAAAGGAAATTTGCGCGGTCTCGATCTTTCGCAGACGGCGCGCGCGGCGAAGTTCAGCACTTACGATCCTGAGACGCTGCGCGACGCGATGCCGAAAATCAAGCAGGCGATGGGCGGTAACGTGAAGCTCCTCGAGATGATCATTTACGACAAATATCTTTGGTTCAAAGCAAAGTCGCCCAAGGACGGCGAAATCACTCAGTACAAATACGACATCAACGGCGTCACGACGAGCGCGCTGTCAAATATTTCCGACCCAACGCCGATCGAAGTGCGCACGCATCAATTCACGCTCGGTCAAATGTTGTTCGATCTCGATGAGGTTAATCTGGCGCTGGCGCCCGAACTCGGGAAGAAGGCGCTCGATAAGCTTGGCTACGCCGACGGACGCGTGACGCATTACGAGATCTCACGGAAGCCGCGGAAATGGTTGGGCAAAGATCTGATTACCGTCTGGGACGTGTCGTGCGATCAAGGACGCAAGAGCGGCTTCGTTAATTTCGACATGGCCGGCAACCAAATTGAAGTAAACGCGAAATGAAAATTTAGCGGCGCCGGATCGATTATGATCGACGACGCAGCAAGCATGAAACACATCGGCATCATCGGCGGGGGCAGCATCAGCGACACGCATGCGCGAGCGGCGCGTGAAATCGGCGGGGTTGAAATCGCCGCGTTCTTTGGG
>CBFHBI010000040.1:0-9800 GCA_965653755.1 uncultured Blastocatellia bacterium | reverse complement strand
GAGAATCTTTCTTTGAAACAGAATCTGTTGCGCGAATGCGAGCAGATAACTAGTGAGGATTGCATCTGGGCCACTAATACTTCATCGCTGTCGATCACCGAAATCGCGAGCATCGCGACTCGGCCGGAAAAAGTGATTGGCATGCACTTCTTCAATCCGGTGCACATCATGAAGCTGGTCGAAATCGTTGTCGGCGAGCGCACCAGCGATGAGACGAAGACAAGTATTCGACAGGTGGCAATGCAAATGAAGAAAGAGCCGATCGTCGTGCGCGACGTGCCCGGATTTGCTTCCAGCCGTCTCGGCGTCACGTTAGGTTTGGAAGCGATGCGCATGGTCGAACAGGGCGTCGCCAGCGCGCGCGACATCGACACTGCCATGGAACTCGGATATAACCATCCGATGGGGCCGCTGCGTTTGACTGATCTGGTGGGTCTCGACGTGCGTTTGAGTATCGCTGAGTATCTGCACAGTAAGTTAGGCGCGGAAACTTTTCGTCCACCCGAAATTTTGCGGCGCATGGTTAATGAAGGAAAGTTAGGCAAAAAAACCGGCCGCGGTTTCTACGATTGGACCGATCAGCACCAGGCGCAAACAACTTCCGTAACGTGAAGGCCGGAGAAAAAGGAGCAGAGTAAATCGGGTGGCGACGGTTATGAGTACTCCTTATCAAAACGAAGAAAGACGATTCGCGCTGCGCATGGCGCTGCGTCTGCCCATCGTCGTCTCCGGTCGCTCGGACGATGGCGCAGCCTGGAGCGAACCGACGGAAACGGACGACATCTCTACGTCCGGCGCCCTCTTTCATCTCAATCAAAAAGTCAGCATCGGCGAGAAATTATACATTCGCGCGCACCGGCCGGATGGGTCGCCAACCGAAGCCACCGCCACGGTGGTGCGTCTATCACCTGCGATTTATGGCACCGCGCGCGTCGGCGTGCAGATCGCCGAACCTTCCGAGAGCTGGACGCGCCTCTTCGTCTCCTGGGTCGCCGACGAACAAGCAGCCACGCCCGGTGAAGGCTGATCTCACGGCTCGCGACCAAAAAATCATTTGACATTTATCGTCTGACATTTGCCATTTGTTAATTTGGCCCACGTTCTATGACAGTCAGTACCACCTGCGTTAGCAAGTGGGTTAAAGCGAACCCTTGAAAATAAAGTTGAATGTTCGACCCATCCGCTCATGCGGATGGTACTGACTCCGTTGCCAAGCAAATTAACCAATGACCAATGACAAAGGTCAAATAGATATGATTTACTCTCATCAACTTAATTTAGGAGAGAGCAAATTGGCCCAGTCATACGAGACCATTCTGGTCGAACGGCGCGGCGGCGTCGCTGTCATCACAATTAACCGGCCGGAGAAACGGAATGCGCTGAATATTCAAACACGCGCTGAAGGCGCCGCGGTGCTCGATGAATTGCGGGCTGATGATTCAGTACGTGTCGTCGTTTTGACGGGCGCGGGTGACAAGGCGTTCATCGCCGGCGCGGACATCGCTGAGTTCGCCGAGCGCAGCGCGATTCAACAGCGCGAAGTGATGCTCGACCGCTCGCTGTTCAATGCGATCGACACGTTTCCCAAACCAATCATCGCGATGGTGAACGGCTATTGCCTCGGCGGCGGCTGCGAAGTTGCGCTCGCTTGCGACCTGCGCATAGCCAGCGAAAGAGCTTCGTTTGGTCAACCCGAAATAAATCTCGGAATTATTCCCGGTGGCGGCGGCACCCAGCGTCTGACGCGGCTGGTCGGCGAGGGAAAAGCGATGGAGATGATTCTCAGCGGTGAGATTATCGACGCACAGACTGCTTTTTCAATCGGCCTGGTGAATCATGTCGTGCCGGCGGACCAGCTGGAAACCAAAACGATGGAGATTGCGAATCGCATGAGCGAGAAGAGTCCCATCGCGCTGCGTCTGGCAAAAGAGGCAGTCAAGCTGGCGTCGCGATCAAATCTCGACGAAGGCTTGCGGCGAGAAGTCGATCTGTTTGCGTTGGTCTTTTCCAGCGAGGACAAAGACGAGGGCGTGAAAGCGTTTCTTGAAAAACGCAAACCGGAGTTCAAGGGACGTTAAATGGAGCGCGGGCATCCCTGCCCGCATTTACTTCGATGCCCAGTGATTTGGAAGCAGCGTGTTGGTCGGTTTTAAGCGATCGTGGTCGCGAAGAGAGCGGCCTGACGCATGAAGATGCGCGCCGCCTGGTCCATCGACTCGGTGGTGAGGGTCGCCACGGCTTATGCATTGTCACCGACGAGGCAGCAAGTCGGATGAAGGTTGATGTTTTATCCTCACGAGCCACTAACGATAACCTGCAAGTTTCTTAAAGGCTCATTTGCGCGGTGAGTGACGTTCGGCCCCGTAGGGGCCGAATATTTATAGAATTGCGCTTCATATTATTTCGTCAGCTCCTTTAGGAGCGACATATCGTTCCGCTCCTAAAGGAGCTTTGGGATCAAGGGAACATCGGTTCTATAAACATGTCGCTCCCAGCGGAGCGAACAACCCGCCGCAATCAGTCAATCATCAACACAACTTTACCAAAGCTCTCGTTCGATTCGATCCGTTGGTGAGCCGCGCGCACCTGTGGCATTTTGAAAACGTTATCAATGACGGGTCGCAACTCGCCGGTTGCCAGCAGCGGCACTACTTGCTGCGCAAACAACCGAGTCGCCGTCGCTTTTTCTTCCGCCGATCGAGTGCGCAGCGACGTGCCCATGATTTCCAAACGCTTGCTCATCACGATGCTGTAATCGATCTCAGCTTTCGAGCCGCTGGTCGTGCCGACGAAGATAAGGCGGCCTCTCGTCGCCAGCGATTGGAGATTGGCTTTCAAATAAGCGGCGCCGACCAAATCAAGCACGACATTCACGCCCGCGCCGTTCGTCCAAGTCTTTGCGGCCTCAGCGAACTCGCTCGCATCACCATCGACGGCAATTGAATTTGTCAGCCCGTATTCCTTCGCTCGTTCGAGTTTGTCCGGCGTGCGCGACGTACCGTACGCAAAAGCGCCGGCTGCTCTTACAAGCTGAATCGCCGCCGTGCCGACACCTGAGCCGGTCGCATGAATCAAGACGTGCTCGCCAATTGTCAGCTTGCATTGAGTGAACAGCGCGTCATGCGCGGTCATGAAGATTTCCGGGACAGCTGCGGCCTCAGCCCAATCAAGATTGTCGGGAATGCGCGCGAGATGGTTGACAGGCACAGTCACGTACTCGGCTTGCCCGCCTCCGCCGATAATTCCAAAGACGCGATCGCCGATGGTCCATTCGTGAACTTCTTCGCCGATCGACTCGACTTCGCCGGCGAATTCAATTCCGGGAATGTCCTCCGGATAACCAGCCGGGGCCGGGTAACGGCCAAGCCGCTGCAAAATATCCGCGCGATTCAATCCTGCCGCGCGCACCCGCACGCGCACGCAATCGAGAGTCGGCTTCGGAGCGTCATCGACGTCATGAATTTCTAGACCTTCGACGCCGCCGAAAGAAGTAATAACTACGGCTTTCATCGAGCGATTATTTTAGCAAGGCATGCGCGTGCGCCATGACGTTGTCAACATTGAAGCCCAAGTTTTTAAGCGCAACCTCACCAGGGGCTGACGCGCCGAACCGATCGAGACAAATTACATCGCCACTTGGTCCGACATAGCGATCCCAGCCTTGGCGCACACCGGCTTCGATTGCAAGTCGCTCAGTGATTGAGGGGGGAAGAACTTCGTCTCGATACTTTGGAGATTGTTCTTCGAAGAGTTCGATGCAAGGCATGGAGACGACCCGTGTGGCGATGCCGTCAGATTGAAGTTGTTCGCGCGCTTCAAGAGCGAGCGATACCTCTGAGCCGGTGGCGATGAGGATCAATCGCAGATCGCCATCCTCTTTTGCCAGGACGTATCCGCCTCTGCGCAAACCTTCCGCGGACGCAAATTTCTTTCGATCGATCAAAGGAACTTTCTGTCGCGTCAAGGCCAGAGCTGTGGGCGCCTCGCGTCGCAAAATCGCCAGCCGCCACGCTTCGCGCACCTCGTGCACATCAGCGGGACGCACGACGAACAGCTGTGGCAACGCGCGTAAAGCGGCGCGAGGTTCGATCGGTTGATGTGTCGGGCCATCTTCGCCGAGTCCGACGGAATCGTGCGTGAAAACGTAGATGACCTGCACTTCAGAAAGACATGCGAGTCGAATCGACGGCCGCATGTAATCTGAGAAGCACATGAACGTGCCGCCGTAAGGAATCAAACCGCCGTTGAGCGCCATGCCGGTCATCGTTGCGCCCATCGCGTGTTCGCGCACGCCCCAATGAAGAATGCGCCCATCGTACTGCCCAGCTTCAAAGCTGCCGCCGTCTTTGATGTCAGTATTGTTCGAGACGCCGAGGTCGGCGGAGCCGCCAATCAGCATCGGCATATGCGGCGCCAGCGCGTTGATGACCTTGCCGCTGGCGACGCGTGTGGCCATTGCTTCCGCATCGTCAAACGAAGGGAGGTGCGACTCCCACTCTTCGGGCAGTTCGCCGCTCATCGTGGCGCGCCATTGTTTGCCGAGGTCAGCGTGCTTCTCTGCGAATTTGGAAACGAGGCCATTCCATTCCCGTTCGTACTGGGCGCCGCGATCGATCGCCTCGCGAAAATGCGCGAGCGCGTCCTCAGGGATGTAGAATTGTTTGTCTTCTGGCCAGCCGAGATGTCGTTTCGTTTCGCGCACGGCATCGTCGCCGGGCGGATCGCTGTGCGCTTTGCGCGTGCCGGCCGTCGGCATGCCGTAACCGATGACGGTCTTGACGGAAATCAGCGAAGGCCGATCGCCGACTGACTGTGCATCGCGAATTGCCGCCTCGATAGCTGCGAGATCGTTTCCGTCTTCCACGGTCGAAGTGTGCCAGCCGTAGGCTTCGAATCGTCGCGGCACATTCTCAGAGAATGCAAGATCGGTGAAGCCTTCGATGGTGACTTTATTGTCGTCGTACAAATAGATGAGTTTGCCCAGCTTCAGATGACCCGCTAAGGAAGCCGCTTCGGACGCGACGCCCTCCATCAAATCCCCGTCAGAAACGATCGCGTAGATGTAATGATCGATTAACGAAAAATCCGCTTGGTTGAAACGCGAGGCGAGATGCGCGGCGCCCATCGCCATGCCGACGCCGTTGGCAAATCCCTGGCCCAGGGGACCGGTGGTGATCTCGACACCCGGCGTCAGGACGTTTTCCGGATGGCCAGGCGTTTTCGATCCCCACTGGCGAAAGTTCTTGATCTCGTCCAGCGGCTGATCGTAGCCGGTCAAATGCAGGAGCGAATAAAGCAACATGCAGCCGTGGCCGGCGGAAAGCAAAAACCGATCGCGATTTTCCCAGCGCGGATTGCGCGGGTTGTAGCGCATGAATTTGGTCCATAACACGTAAGCCATCGGCGCGGCGCCGAGCGGCAAGCCGGGATGGCCCGATTTTGCCTTCTGCACTGCGTCAATCGTCAGTGCACGGATCGTGTTGATGCAAAGTTGATCTAGTTCGGTATTGGCGTTGGTGTCCTGCTGCATGCGCGCGCTCATGACGGTAGTTTCAGGTTTCAGGTTTCAAGTTTCAAGTTTCAAGTCGTGAACCGATTTGACGGCGAACGTTTTCGCTTTGCGAGAAAAATGTTCACGCGAAGACGCAAAGTCGCAACGAAAGAATTGCTGTTGACGGAAATGAAGCGTGAGCATCGCACAGCGAAGACGGGTTCGTCCAGCGAATTTTTTGATAGATAAGAATCGATTCGGGATGCTAAAGTTGAATTTGGAGTGCGGTGGCAGAGCGCAACGGCGACACCGCTTTGGATTCCTGAGTGTGAATTGATGATTGTCTGATCCAAAGCGCCGTCGCCGCTGCGCTCTGACACCGCACTCCAAAACCACGCAGGACGCGTGCGCTCCTAATGCAAGCTCAAACTCTTAATTGTCCGAACTGTGGCGCGGCGATTTCGTCCGATGCGCCGCAATGCCAATACTGCGAGTCGAAACTGGCGACGGGCGCGTGTCCCTCCTGTTTTGGCATGATGTTCATGGGCAGCAAGTTTTGTCCCCACTGCGGCGCCGCGGCGACGGCAGCGTCGCCCGCCTCGCTGTCCGTGTTGAAATGTCCGCGCTGTGCCGTCGATATGAAGTCGGTCACGATTGGCAAAGCGCCGGTGCGCGAATGCGATCGCTGCGAAGGTTTATGGCTTGATGCGCTGGTGTTCCAATCGATCTGCGCGGACAGCGAACAGCAGTCGGTGATTCTCGGCGACGCCTTCGCCAGTGAACAAAAGAATAAGGTAGTGGCCGAGGAACAAATCCGCTACGTTCCATGTCCGCATTGCCGGCAGTTGATGAATCGGATCAATTTTGCCAAATGCTCGGATGTGATTGTGGATGTTTGCAAACAACACGGCACCTGGTTCGATCGCGACGAGCTGCGCCAGATCGTCGAGTTTATTCGTGGCGGCGGCATGCAGTTGACGCGTGAGAAACTGCAACACGAACTCGAGTTTCAGCAGGAGAAAATTCGTGGCGAACAACTTCGCAGCGGTCAGAATGCGTCGTTTCGCATGAGTTCCGTGACGGTGAGCAGTTACGGCCTCGATGACGAACGGCTGGGCGGTTTGTCTGCTGCGCGTGGTCTCTTGAAATTTCTCAGTGAGTAATAACCGCGCGCATGTTCCTAACGCATCGACCAACTTCTTTAGAGATCGACAAATTCCTCAGCCAGTCTCGCGACCTCTCATTCTCTTATCAGCCAATCGGGATAGCGAAAGACGCGCCGTCCGCGTTCAGGGTCGATACGCAGAGCTGCGTCATTGGCGCAGACAGATTTGCCTTTCAGCGCGCGCAGCGGGCTCTCAGGGATTGGCGGCACTTCGACCTCGGTTGGGTCGAACTGTTTCCGCGACGATCGCCAATCGAGCCAGGCACCGTCGTGGTTGTGTTGGTGCATCATCTCGGTTTGTGGTCGCTCAATGGTTGCCGAATTGTTTATAGTGTCGGCGACGGACAGTCGTCGTTTGGATTTGCTTACGGCACTTTGACGAATCACGCGGAAATGGGAGAAGAAATCTTCGAAGTTTCAATGAGCGGCGATTCTCAACAGGTCGTTTATAAAATCCGCGCGGTTTCGAAACCACGCGAGTTGTTGGCTCGTATCGGATATCCCTACACGCGGTTCTGTCAGGCGCGGTTTCGGCGGGATTCGATCGCCGCGATGAAGCGCGCCATCGCTGCATGACTCGGGCATGATGATTCCTGACACGATTAAGCGCGGCTTGCTCAGAGTCGTTCCGTTCGCGCCGGCGATTTTGCTCGCCATTCTCATCCCTCAATATTGGGTTGACGTTCCGCAGTACGACGAGTGGGACTCCGTCATGCTGTTCGAGAATCTCGCGAAAGGCTCGTTGACAGTGGGCCTGTTGTTCAAGCAGGTCAACGAGTATCGCCAATTCTTTCCGAACGTGATTTTTGTCGGCTTGGGGAAACTCACGCATTGGGATTTGCGTTATGAAATGGTTTTGATTTTTGCTGCCGTCTGTCTGATCTCTCTCAACGTGCGGCGACTGGCAGCACTGACCATCCAAGCCACCGAAATTCAATTTGCAATTCTAATCTTGGCCGCCAACCTCGTGATCTTTTCGCTGACGCAATACGAGAACTGGTTTCAGGCGCAACAGCTGGTTTACTACATGCCGATTCTTTGCGTGACGACGTGCATTGTGGTTGCTAAAACAAGATTAGGCACGGCCGCCAAGTTCGTTGTGTGCGCGGCGCTTTCGTTCGTCAGTATGTTTTCGTCAGCCAACGGAGTCGTATGCTGGGCAGTCGTGCTGCCGCTGTTGATATTTATCGAGTGGCGGAAGAATCGACGACTGGTTGTGTGGTTGAACGCGGCCTGGATGATTGCGACGTTGCTGTGTGTAGCGCTTTACCTGCATGACTATCATAAGCCCTGGTGGACGCCGAGCCCTTGGGCGGCGCTGTTTTCGCCGGGGCGCGCGTTCGTCTATTTCATCGGATTCTTAGGTGGGCCGCTGGGGCTCGAGCGCGCGAAGCTGTCGATCGCCGCCGGCGCGGTAATGATGATTGGTTTCGTTTCGGCCTGCTTATATCTTTTGAAACACCGGAAGGATCGAGTTTTGATCGAGCGCGCCGCCGGCTGGCTCGTGATCGCGGCGTACACACTCGGAACTGCGGCGCTGACGACAGTTGGCCGGGTCGGATTGGCGAGCGGGCCGTGGCAGGTTCCACGCTACCTTGGCTTTTCGGTTTATCTGCTGGTCGGTTTGATCTTCCTCGCGCACATCATCGGCGAGGATATACGACGGCGCACCGGCCGCTTGCAATTGCTGCGAACGAATGTGTTGACGTTCACGGCGATATTGATTTTGATTCTATATCAGCCGTTCATGTTGGCATTGTCGTACCGGCAGATGGATGCGTGGCAGACGCGGCTGCTGCAGGCGAAGGCGAGCATTCTGTTGATCAATCAATTGCCGGACACGCGTCTGACGAAGATTCTCTACCCGAATGTGCAATTCCTGGTTGAGAAGGCGAATGCGTTGGATCGGCTCGGACTGCTGCGGCCACAGCTTATCAAAACGAATGACGTGAAGTTGATGGCCGACGATCCACCCGGGAGTTTCGGCGAACTACTAAGGATTCAAAAAACGGAAGACGGGTACATTGCTGCCGGCACGTGTGACTTCAGCCAGCAAGGGCCGGACGCGATCATTCTCGCCTATCAAATCAGCAATAGCGATCCGATGGCCTTCGCTTTGACGCATCCGGTAAAACCGCCGGCGTCAATTCTTCGAGGCGTAGCCAGAACCGGAACTTGGCAGGCGCGCTTCACTGCCGCGCAATTGCCTGCGTCGTCTGCCACCATCACAGCGTGGGGTTTTGACGCGACTAGCGGGCGAGTGTTTCGTCTTAGTGGCGATACGCAAATCGAGACCACTCATTAAGATTTTGCAGCCGGCTTCTCGCCGAGGCAGATCACCGAAACCCCAAAAGGCAAGTCGAAACTCCTGAGCGCCCGCGCTTCCACCTTGAGCGGCAACGTCATCATTCCATTCATCCATTGCAAAGCGTTGGGCCAGGGCTTCACTTCAGATTCAGCGTGGGGCCGGCCGGCAGGCGTGAAAATCAAGCGCTTGAGGACCGCCACGGGAAACAGCAGTGTGTTTGCATAAGTAGCTTTGCGGACATTGAATCCCGCGCGCCGGAAAAGTTCGCTGAGTTCATTCAAAGTGTAGCGGCGCTGGACCGCAATCGCGTCATCGTGTGCACTCCTCAACCAGTTGTATGCAGCGACGCGCACAAAAGCGATTCCTCCGGGACGAAGGACACGATGAAACTCGGCAATCGCGCGCGCGTCGTTCTCATCGCTGATGTGTTGCAGCACGTCAAAGCTGGTGACCAGATCGAAGGTCTCATCGGCAAAGGGCAATTGAGCTATCGATCCTCGCGTGAGTTGCTTTTGATTGCGCGACTGACAGAACTCCAACGCGATTGGCGAGAAGTCGATCCCGAAGACGTTGTTTGCGCGCGCGTATTGCTGCAACCAGGACAGCATTCCACCAGTGCCGCATCCGGCGTCGAGCACGCGTAAATTGCTCCGGCCTACAAGAATCGGATCGAGGAGCGCCTTGGTGATCTCGCGCATGCCCGCGAACCACCAGAAGTTCTCTTCCAGTGCGTAGAGATAGGCGTAGTCCTGCGGTTGCATTCGAATCGCTTCTCCTTTGGAGTGCGGCGGGTTGACGGCGCTTTGTAATCGTCGCCAGCTTGGTCATACGCACTA
>CBFHBI010000039.1:0-9942 GCA_965653755.1 uncultured Blastocatellia bacterium | reverse complement strand
GGTGACTTCCGGATAAGCCTCACTCCACGATTTGAGCTTGGCGGGCTGCAAGGTCTCGCCGCCGAAAATTACATATCTCAGTGACAGCCGCGGCCGATGTTTGAGCGCTTCCTCGGCCAGCGAATAAAAGGCACTCGGAGTCTGATTTAGAATGGTGACTCGTGTGTCCGCGAGCAATTCGAGGAACAACTGAGGATCTTTGCTCACCTCCGTTGGAACGATGACGAGTTTCCCGCCGTAGAGCAGCGCGCCGTACATCTCCCACACAGAAAAATCGAAGCAGCTCGAATGGAACATGGACCAGACGTCCTGCCCGCTGAAGCGAAACTGCATGCGATCGTTTATCAGCAGACGGACCACGTTCCGATGCTCGACCAGCGCGCCCTTGGGCTCTCCCGTGGAACCGGACGTGTAAATGCAGTAGGCCAAATTTTGCGGCGCATGTTCGCACCGTGGAGTCACCGTGGGCCGCGCCGAAATCTTACCGTGGTCGCGGTCGAGACAGATGACCTGCGCTGTCTTTTCCGCGGTCGAGTCCATCAGGTCACTCGTCGTGATGAGATGAGACACGGCCGCGTCTTCGATCATGAAGCGCCGCCGCACTGCCGGTAACGAAGGTTCCACGGGAAGATACGCCGCCCCCGCCTTCAAAATGCCGAGTAGAGCGACAATCAATTCGACGCTTCTTTCGAGGCAAACCGCCACCAGCACATCGGGTCCCGCGTCGAGTTCCTTGAGCTGATGGGCCAATTGATTTGCCCGCGCGTCGAGTTCGCGATACGTCAATTGCTCATCCCCGCATTCAAGCGCGATGTGTTCGGGTGTCCGCGCGACTTGTTGCGCGAACAATTCGTCGATCGTTGACTCGGGATAAGCGGCCGCAGTCGAGTTCCAGACTTCGAGTTGCTGACGTCGTTCGGCGTCGCTGAGCAGCGCGACCTGGTCAATCTCGCCATCCGGCTCGCGCACTAAGTAGTCGAGCAGCACCTGGTAATGGCGCATCATCTGCTCGATCATTGATGCGTCATAGATGTCTGCGTTGAAGACGACCGTTCCAATCAACTCATCTGCTGCTCGATCGAGCGACAGATGAATGTCGTACTTGCCATAGCCGCTGCCGGTGTCGATCGCACGCGCTTCGACACCGCTCATCTCGAGCCGCGGCTCTTCCGCATTGAATTCAAAGAGCACGTCGAAGAGGGCCGTACGGCTCATGTCTTTTTCCGGGTTCAATTCGAGCACGAGCTTATCGAAGGGCATATCGCGGTGCGCCCGCGCGCCGCTGAGAGTTCTCTTCACTTGCGCGATGAGTTTGCAGAAGGTTGTGTCTGCGGTTAGTTGGCTGCGCAGCACCAGCAGATTGGCGATCGGCCCAATCAAATTTTCGGTCTCGGCTCGGCGGCATGAATCGCTGATGCCGACGACGATCGTTTCCTGTCTCGAGTAACGACGCAGCAGTGCCTTGAAGCCCGCGAGCAAGATGGCCATCTCGCCGTCGTCCTTGTCTTCGCTGGCCTGCTTGATTCGCTGAGTGAGTTCCTGGTCGAGCCGAAACACATGACGCGCCTCGGTAAAGGTGTGGACGGCGGGACGCGTACGCGCAACCGGTAACTCGAGCGGCGGCAATTTCTCGCCGAGCTGATGCCGCCAATAAAACAGCAGAGATTCCAGCCCTTCGGCGGGCAGGCCGCGTTGCCATCGCGCGTAATCCGCATATTGGATTGTCGGTTCGGCTAGATTCGGCGCACGTCCGTCACGGCGCGCTCGGTAAATCTCCGCGAGTTCACGCAGGATGAGACGCGTGGAAGATCGATCCGCGATGATGTGGTGCACAACGATTAGTAGCAGACTTTCCGTCGCAGTCACTCGGAAAAGCACCGCGCGCAAAAGCAGATCGCGATCTAATACAAAAGGACGTTGCGCTTCGGTAAGCGCCAGCTCAACGACGCTCTCGATAGACTCGCCGGTCGCGTCCAGAATCTCGACCTTCAGCATGTCGTGATGGCTGACCTTCTGGAACGCCATTCCGTCCGCGCTCACGATCTGTGTGCGCAACGCTTCGTGACGTTTAATAACTTCGTTGAGGCTCTCTTCAAGCAAAACTTCGTCAAGCTCGCCGCGAAGATGCACGATGACCGGAATGTTGTGATAGACAGGATTCGCTCGATAGACGTTGCCGGTTTCGAATTGATCGATAAACCAAAGACGCTCCTGGTGATACGAGAGCGCAGTCTTGTCCGCCGACGGCTGTCTCGAAAGCGTTGGCAGATCCACCCGCTCATCTGCTTTCAAATCGGCGAGCGCGGTGTCAGGGTCGCGCATTGCGCTCTCCAAAAGCATCTGGAAACGGCGGCTCATCCGCTTAATGGTGGAGGCCTCAAACAGCTCGGGCTTGTAAGTCCACAACCCCTTCAAGCCGGACGTGGTCTCTTCAATCGAGAGCGACAGATCGCATCTCACCACGCCGACTTCCATCTCGAGTGAAGTGTCGCGCAGTCCGGGAATTTCCAGTTTCCCAACAGGATTGTTTTGGAGAATGAACATCGCCTGAAAGAGTGGCGAGTGGGCCAGCGACCGCTCCGGCTGCAATTCTGCCACCAATCTCTCGAACGGAAGTTCCTGGTGCGTGTAAGCGGCCAGTGCGATCCGCCGCACGCGTTGCACCAGCTCCGCAAACGTTGGTTCTCCGCTCAAGTCAACGCGCAGCACCAGCGTGTTGATGAAGAAACCGATGAGCGGCTCGAGTTCAGTGCGGTTCCGGTTGGCAATCGGCGCGCCGACGACGATGTCGCGTTGGCCGCTGTAGCGCGAGAGTAAAGCCACATAGCCGCTCAACAACGTCATGAACAACGTCGCTCCCTGCTGCTCACTTAGATCCTTCAATCGCCGTGTCAGGCTTTCGTCGATTTCAAAATGTTCCGTCGCGGCTCGGTACGATTGGACCGGCGGACGCGGGTGATCGGTCGGGAGGTGCAACAAAGCTGGCGCGCCGGAGAGTTGTCGTTTCCAATATTCGAGCTGAGTGTCAAGCAGCTCGCCCGTCAGACGCTCTCGCTGCCAGTGCGCGAAATCTGCGTACTGAATTTCGAGATCCGCGAGCGGCGATGAACCCCCCTTCGCGTAGGCTTCGTAAAGCCAGCCCAACTCGCGGATGAAGACAGCCATAGACCAGCCGTCGCTGACGATGTGATGCATGGTCACGAGCAGCACATGCGATTCTTCATTCAGCCGCAGTAAGGTCGCCCGCAACAATGGCCCAATAGCCACATCAAAGGGTTTCTGCGCCTCGGCATCAGCCAGCCGCATCACTTTGGTTGATTGCTCCGGCTCATTTAGATTCTGCAAATCGATCACAGACAGCGGGAATTCGGGAGATGGGGGCGCAATCAACTGCACCGGGCCGTTGCCATTCGTCGGGAAAGTGGTGCGCAGCACTTCATGACGACGCACAATCTCGCTCAGGCTGCGCGACAGAGACTTCAAATCCAACTTGCCTGCCAGACGTAGTACCGCGGGGATGTTGTAAGCCGGCGTGTCTGACTCCAACTGTTCCAGAAACCACAAGCGCTCCTGCGCAAACGACAGTGGTAGGGCCGCGCCTCGGGGAATTGTTTGAATGCGTCGTGCAGAATGATCGAGTGACGCGTTTGCGGCAGAGAGAAACGCGTGCACTTCCGCTTTACGCGCAGCCAACTCAGCGCGCAGCTCGGCGGACATCACGCCCTTGGGCGCGCTGAAGCGCAGAACTTCGCCGTCAGCCCAGACCTTGACTTGCAAACGCCGGAGAGCGGACAAGAACTCTTCGGTGGTTCTCATACTTCGCCCTCCTCCGTATCCGCCGCGGCGATCCCATCAGCGCGCGAATATGTTTGTGTTCCCCACTTGATCGTCTCGATGTGCTCGGCCAGTTCGGCGACGGTTGGTTTTTCGAAGATGGTGCGCAGGGGCAATTCGAGTGAAAGAATGTCTCGCAAGCGGGAGACCATCTGCGCCACCATCAGCGAGTGGCCGCCCAGCTCGAAAAAATTATCTTCGATGCTGACCCGTTCAAGCGCGAGCATCTCGCCCCAGACCTGGGCCAGCGTCTTTTCCATTTCGGTGCGAGCCGGAAGAAAACTCGCCGCTTCAGTTCGATCCGACCGATCGAGATTGGGAAGCGCACGGCGATCAATTTTGCCGTTAGGCATCAGCGGCATCGAATCAAGCTCGACGAAGGCCGCCGGCAGCATGTAATCCGGGAGCTTCTCAGACAGGTAGTCGCGCAACTGCGGCAACAATTGATCGGTCATCGCTTTCCGCAACGGATTGTTTGTGTAAAGACTGAGCGGTTCTGGAACCAACGCTTCGTGATTCACGAGCGCGCTGGCGCAACTCGAATCACGAGTCAGAAAAATATCGAAGTAGCCTGGCTCGCTCGTCGGCGAGAGTCGCAGGTCCGCTGCATAACCCTCATCGCGGCAAACTGTCCACGCGTCTTCAGGGTCAATGCCTGGCTCGGCGATTTCCGAGAGGTTGGCGAAGACCTCGCCCACGGTCGCAGTCGTTTCATTTCTCAGGAGGCCGGCGGCACGCACGTCTGTCATCACGCGGGCGTCGGGAACGTTTTTGACGTAGAGCGCGGGAGGTTGTTCGGTTCTCAACAATCTAGCCAGATCGTTAAGGGTCAGCGAACGCGCCGTCCAATCCAGTTGCAAACATTCTGCGGCCGGCGGTGGCTGACCATTCGCCTTCCTTCGCGAGTCGCCACAGACTTTTAGAATTACGTCGTAGCGAAAGCCGGTTATCTCATTATGAGAGCGGCCGCGCTTTAGATTGATCTGCAACTGACTAATCGCGGGGATGCGATCTTTCAAGGCCTGAAAGAAACGGCTATCGATCAGCAATTCTTCTTCCTGATCGACGCTTCGCTGTACGCGCCGAGCTAACTCTGCGCAACTCAGATCGGTGGCTGCTTGAGATCGTTGAACCGAAGTGTGCAAGGCTTCGAGCAGGCGCAGATTGCGCACGTCACCCAGAAAGACGTGGCCGCCAGGCTCGACTGTTTTGATTGCGCCTTCGATTACGCGCAGCAGATATTCGGCGTCGGGAAAATACTGTATGACCGAATTCAGAATGACGAGGTTGAAAGAGCCCGCATCGATATTTTGAAAATCGTCGGCCGTCTGCTCAAACAGCCGGACGTGCGCGAGCCGGTCGCCTGCGGACTCGATTCCTCGCCTAAGCAAATCGAGCGACGCACGCGAAAAATCAGTGGCCCAATACTTTTCGGTCTGAGGCGCGATCGGGAAAAGGAGCAACCCGGTGCCGCATCCGATTTCCAGGACGCGTCGCGGATCGAGAGTCCGGATTCTTTCAACGGTCGCATCGCGCCACTCGCGCATCTCGTCCGCGGGAATCGGCAAGCCCGTGTAGCTGCTGTTCCATCCGGTGACGTTGAATTCCGGCGATGCAACCGCGGTCGATTGTCCGTACGTCTCTTCGTAAAGCAACCGCCACTGCGCCACGCGACTAGCCTGCAACTGCGTCCTCTGCGTCTGTGCCTGCGGCCGATTTCCGTCCGGCACAAAGTAGGCAATCAAACTCTTGTCGCCGGCCGTCTCCTGTTTGGTAAGCACGATCGCTTCGCGCACCGCTGGATGCGAGACGAGGGCCTGTTCTACTTCTCCCAGTTCAATGCGGAAGCCGCGAATCTTCACTTGATGATCGAGCCGACCGAGTACCTCTATATTTCCGTCCGCAAGATAACGGCCCAGATCGCCGGTGCGATAAATTCGCTCGCCCGCCTGACCATACGGATTAGGGATAAACTTTTCCGCGGTCAGGCCAGCGTCTCTTAGATAACCCCGCGCCAAACTTGCGCCGCCGATGTAAATCTCACCGCCGACGCCGACCGGCACAGGTTGCAGACATTCATCCAAAATGTATATCTGTGTATTCGCCAGCGGCCGGCCCACGTGTATTGGTCCGCTCGCTTCTGACTGGGGAGCGAGTACGCCGTTGGTGACAATGACGCTCGACTCGGTTGGTCCATACGGGTTGTAATATATAAAAGGAGCCGCCGGCGGAGGCCGTAACACAGCGCGATCTGAACCACCGAATAAAACTTTCAGAGGAACGGCCGCGATTTCCGGCTCCTGAAAAATCAACTCGGCCAGCGAGGGCGGCAGCCAGCCCATCGTGATCGAATTCCGAATCAGCCAGGCAACGATCCCTGCCGGCGAGTAGCGGGTCTCTTCATCCAAAATGTTCACCGAAGCGCCGGCGGTCAGATAGGGCCAAAGCTCCCAGACCGAAGCGTCGAATCCCATGCGCGCGACCTGGCTGGCGCGACACTCAGGCGAAATATTGAAGGTCGTCCGATGCCACCACACCAGATTAAGTAAAGCCCCGTGGGTGGTCACTACACCTTTCGGCTTACCGGTCGAGCCTGACGTGTAAACGACATAGGCCGGATGATCTGCAGTCGCTAACCGATCGAGATTCGCGTCGCTCTGTAACTCGATGGTGGGCCAATCGGAATCGAGACAAATTACTTGAGAGCTGTTCAGCTTTTGATTCCGGGCCAGAGCTGCGGTAGTCAACAGCACCGGAGTTTGCGCGTCCTCGATCATGTAAGCGAGACGCTCCGGCGGATACGTCGGATCAAGCGAAGCGTGCGCACCTCCGGCTTTCAAAATTCCCAGCAGACCGACGACCCATTCAAGCGACCGCTCGAGACAAATTCCGACCATCGTCTCGGGCCCGACTCCGAAGGTGCGCAGGTGACGCGCGAGTTTATTTGCGCGGCGATTTAGTTCGCCGTAAGTCAGCGTCGCGCCCGCGAAGCTCACGGCCCGCGCTTCAGGATTTCGCTGCGCCTGCTCTTCGAACAAGTCCTGCACACACTTGTCTCGGGAAATCGGCGCCTCGGTTTGGTTCCATTCGATCAGCAGTTGGCATCGTTCGGTTGCAGTCAACAGGGGCAACTCAGAAATTCGTTTCGCCGGATCTGAAACAATTCCTTCCAGCAAAAGCCGAAAGTGAATCGCCATCCGCTCGATGGTCTCAGCGTCGAATAGCTGGGCGCTGTATCCGAACTGCGCGCTCAGCTCGGATGATGATTCCGTGATCGAGAGTGACAGATCGAATTGTTCGGTGGCCGTGTCAATCTTTAAGAGTTCAATGCTGAGACCCTTAGGCTCAGCCGGCAACGCAGGAATTTTCTGTAGATCGAAGAAAACCTGAAACAATGGCGTGCGGCTCAGGTCACGCTCAGGCAACAAGATTTCCAGAAGCTTCTCGAACGGGTAATCACGCCGGGCGTAAGCGGCCGTCGCAGTCTCGCGGACAGCACCCAGCAACTCGAGGAAGCTCATGTCTCCCGACAGCTCAGTCCTCAATACCAGCGTATTAATAAAGAGACCGATGAGTGGTTCCAGCTCGCTGTGTTCCCGATTGCTAACTGGCGTGCCGACCACGATGTCGTGTTGCCGGCTGTAGCGATAGAGCAAAACTTTGAAGGCTGCCAGCAGGATCATGAAGAGTGTGGCGCCCTGCTCACGGCTTAATTGTCTGAGCTTCGAAGTTAGAGTTTCGGAAATCGTGAAGGCGACGCGTCCTCCGGCGCTATTGCGCACCGCAGGTCGCGGCCTGTCGGTCGGCAGTTCCAGCGCCGCGGGCATGCCTGCCAGGCTGCGCTGCCAATACTCAAGTTGCTCTGCGAGAATTCCACCGCGCAGTTGCTCTCTCTGCCACGCGGCATAATCGACGTACTGAATCGGCAGTGGCCGGAGCGGCGATGGCCGGCCATGCGCCCAAGCGTCGTAGATGGCGAACAACTCACCGAAGTGCACGCCGCCTGACCAGCCATCGAAGATAATGTGATGAACAATGAAGACCAGCACGTGGTCCTCGTTGGATAAGCGCAACAGCGAGACACGAAACAGCGGTCCCGAATCGAGTTGAAATGGGCGCATCGCTTCAGCTTTGCTCAGCCGCAGGGCTGCCACTTGCCGTTCAGACTGCGGGCAAGATTCGAGATCGATTATCGAGATCTTTGCGTCCTGCGGTGGAGAGATAGTCTGGACCAGTTGCCCCTCCACCTCGGCGAAAGTAGCGCGCAGAATTTCATGCCGTCGCACAATTTCATTGACGCTCTGCGCCAACAAATCCGGATCCAGCATACCCTTGATGCTCAGCACGACCGCCTGATTGTGAAGTGGACTTTCGGGCTCCCATTGATGATCGAACCACATCCGTTCCTGGGAAAACGACAGCGGGAAGCTATTCGTGTCGCGGCTCAGCCGTGGGATGCGCGCGGGACGTGGCGTTTCGCTCGTTTGGCTGAGACGCCTTTTGAGCAGAGTGAGCCTCTCTGGCGACAGTTCGACTAAGCGTGTGGCTAGATCGTTCATCAGATCTTTCGCTGACTTAAATTCTTTTAGGCGCCTGCGTTGCCTTCAGGAGCGCATTCGCTAAACTCGACCGGGCAAGCCCTGTTGAGCTATTTGATCTTCTCGCTCAAGCTGGGCCAGAACCTCATCGCGCGACAGTTGCTCGATCTCGGTCACGACCTCGGCCAGTCGCTCATCGGTTCCCAATTGGCCGTCCAGCTTTTCGACGATGCCCGCGATGGATTCGGTAAATAAATCCAACAGGGAAATATTCAAATTCAGGTCCGCTTCGATCGCGTTCTTCAACTCGACGGCCATGATCGAATCCATTCCTAAGCTCGTTAACATGATGGCTGGATTCGCCCGGCTCGCATCGCACCTCAAGACCTGCCCTAAGATCTTCTTCAAGTACGCTTCCAACATCGTGCGGCGCTCGGCTTCGCCGGCGAGCAACATTTCCAAAACCAGTGTCGGTCCGGCAATGGTGCCGCCGTTCTTCGTATCCTTAGGCGCTGCGATCAACTCCGAAAGCAGCGGGTTCGCGTTGAATTGGTTCCAATCCGCATTCACGGCCATCACCTGGCGGGCATCGCTCCTTATTAATAAGGACAACAACTCGATGCCGAGATCGGGAGCAATTTCCGCGACGCCGTCTGCGCCCGCTCGCTTGGATAGTCCCGCGCGCGCGTACATGCCGACCTCTGACCAGGGTCCCCAGTTGATGCGCAACCCGGGCACGCCGAGCCTGCGGCGATAGTGCGCAAGCCCGTCAAGAAACGAGTGAGCCGCCGCGTAGTTGCCCTGTCCCGCGCGCCCCAGCACTGCCGACGCCGACGAGAACATCACAAAGAAGTCCAGTTCGTCCGTTTTGGTTAGGCGATGCAAGAGCCAACCGCCGTACAGTTTTGGCGCGAGCACCTCGCGCAACGACTGTGCGTCCATGCGCATGAGGAGCTGATCTTTGACAATGCCGGCTGAATGGACGATGCCGCGGATTGGCGGCCAACGTTCGCGGCGATAATTCTCAAAAAAACTGCTGAGCTGGATCTCGTCTCCGACATCGACGGCGTACACTTGAACGCTCGCGCCTAATCTTTCCAACTCCAGGACGGCCACGACGCGTGCGTCTTCGGCCGTCGCTTCAAGCTCGCGCCAACGTTCGCGCGGCGGCAGTGGAGTGCGGGCCAACAAGATCAATCTCCGCGCGCCTTGTAGAACCATCCAACGCGCAGTCTCGAGCCCGAGGCCGCTCAAACCTCCGGTGATCAGATAACTTGCGTCGGAGCGAAACTGGTAAGCCCGTGTCGTTAACGACGGCCGCATTCGTTCGAGGCGCGCGACCCGTCGTTCACGTGCACTGAAAGCTATCTCTCGATCTTCGCTGCGCTGTGAAACTTCCGCATAGACCAACTCGGCATCGGTTTCCGTGTCGGCCGAATCCAGATCGATCAAACCACCCCACAGTTCCGGGTGTTCCAGCGCGATGACTCTGCCCAATCCCCACAAGCCCGATTGTGCAAACGACGGGGTGCCTGATGATGATGCGCCCAGCGGTTGTGCAGCTCTCGTG
>CBFHBI010000038.1:0-9958 GCA_965653755.1 uncultured Blastocatellia bacterium | reverse complement strand
TAAAGGCATTGATGCGACTTATCTCGAGTATGCCTTGCGGGTGATAGCTCGGATGCGGCCGAAGGAAGCTGAAGTTATGGCCATCGCCGTTAACGAGGTCCAGGGGCGTGATCGCGCTGAGTTGTTTCGAGCTGCGAATTATTATGAGGCGCCGCAAGTAACGATTGGTGAGATTGAAGCGGAAATCACAAAGCTCGAGATTGACGCCGGAATCAGACACGAAGAACCTGCGCAATCAAGAGAACCCAAGGTCGCATTCACAATCTATGGAGAGTTAGCAGTTCAAGCGCGGCCGGAAATAATGGAGGCAATTCGCGCTCGGGTGCCGAAACAAACATTCGCGACCTGGTTCGAGCCGATTGAGTTTCGTGATGGGCCCGATGGGTGTATCGCATATGTTCCGAATAGCGTAATTGGCGAATGGATTCGGGAGCATTACGGAGCGGTGATTAGGGGGATAGCCGAAGAGCGTGGGTGTGCGGTTGAGTTTTGAAGGGAGGAAATTAATTTGGCAAAGACAACGATTTCACACAACGAATATTTGCAATTAGTGGCGCTGCTTTATATGGCCAGAAAGCGCGAGCAATTCGTCAATGAGATTGCCGGCTCAATTCATGAGCTGCTTACGGGTCAGCCAGTCATTGAGCCGAGCGATATTAATGGAAACATTTCAGATGAGATCTGGGGCTTCAGCGATGGAGGCGGAAATGCAGATCGGCTGCTTAAAGCTGTGAAAATTACTGTCGAGCCGGCGGCCACAAGCGATGCCAATTCTTAACTACACAACTAAAGTGCCGGCCAGCCAAACCGTGCTGGAGATTCAGAACAAGCTCGCGCACAAGAACGCGCGCAGAATCTCTGTCGAGTACGACAACGAACACAATCCCACGTCCATTGATTTTGAGATTTTGGTCTGTGAGCAGCCGGTGCGATTTCGCCTTCCATGTAATGTCGATGGTGTCCAGCGTGCAATGAAGCGCGACCGCGCCGCAGGACGAGACGATCGAAATCGTGTTCGCCGTGTCGCGTGGCGCATTGTAAAGAATTGGGTGGACGCTCAGTTGGCGATGATCGAGGCCAACCAGGTTGAGATGGCTGAAGTCTTTCTGCCTTACGCGATCGATAATCGCGGCGAGACAATGTTTGCGCTGTTCAAGGAATCGAAACAGAAGCAACTCACGGCGGGAAGCAACGCGCAATGAAAGCGACGAAAGAACAAGAACGGAGCTGGCGCGAAAAGTTACACGCGCCTTGCGTCTGCGTACTTCGCGCGGAGTTTCATCCCTACGCAGCTTGTACAATGTTCCGTCAATTACGAGACGGCGTCAAAGTTAAAGCAAACCTTCGATTTGTTGTGGCCTTCGGGATGAAAGCTCAGCGGCGCGGAATCGATCTTGATACCGCAATGCGCGACATCACATCAGTTCGATGGGCGGATCCCGATGAAGCGCCCAACGTCCGCACGTCCGCACTTCCTGATTCCAGCGAAAAAGAATAGCCGGAGGGAAACGTATGCTCCGGCTGGTGAAAATTGCCCCGCCTAATAGTCTTCTCTTCAAAGATAACCCGGTGGAACTTTACCTGGCCCACCTCGATAGTGTTGAGAGCAGGCGCACGCAGAAACAGAAACTTGAAACGGCGGCCGCGTGTTTAGGTGCGACGCTCGAGGATTTCTGGCTGACGCAGTTGAATTACACTTCGATAAGCGCGCTGCGCAAGGCTTTGCTGGATATGGGTAAATCCTGGAGGACCGTGAACGCAACGCTTTCAGCGATCAAAGGCGTTGCCAAGGAAGCGACAAATATCGGTCTCATCAGTTCAGAGGACTTGAGTCGATTGCAATCTATTCGCGCCGTGCGCGGGTCGAGAGAAAAGGCTGGGCGCGCACTGGATGACTCTGAAATACTCGCGCTGTTTGAAGCATGTGAGCGCGATGACAGTCTCGCCGGCACGCGGGATGCCGCAATGATCGCCATGCAACTATATGCAGGATTGCGGAGGGACGAAGTCGCGAATGTTAAGGTGCCCCATTATTCTTCGAAGAATCGCACAGTGATGGTTCACGGCAAAGGAAATAAGGAACGGCTGATTCCGATCGAGGCGAAAGGCGAGAATGGCAACCATGCCGCCTGTGACGCAATCGACGACTGGCTCGCGCAGTACGGCGCGCGGGAAGGGCCGATGTTCTGCCGGCTGAAGGGCAACCGCACGACGTCTTATCATATAAGCGCGCAAGCTATCTATAACATTTCAAAGAAGCGCGCGAAGCAGGCAGGAATTCCTCCACTCTCGCCGCACGATTTCCGCCGCACATTCGCGACCTTGCTTGCGGATGCCGGCGCTGCAACCGAGTCGATTTCAGAACTGATGGGTCATGCGAACGTTCAGACGACCATGGGTTATCTGCGCGGCGCAGAACGCAGGAAGCGAAAAGCTGCCGCGCTGCTGACATGCCCATATAAGTCACGCCGTCCGAAGGCCGAACCATCCGCCAAGCCTGAACAGCTCGCCCTTACCGCGGGTCCTTCAGGCGCCATTGCGCCAAAAGGGTGTCGCCCACCTGCCGCCGGTCGCTAGGGCCAGAAACTTTTTCAAAATCATCATCAAGGGCGTATAGTCACATCTCAGAAGTACTCACGACCTGCCGGTGTATGTTCGCGCTCGTTAATTCACGTCTGTGCGGATTTCTTCGTCGATGTCGCTTTCTAAACTCGACCAGCGCGAGATACCTCTCTCGCAAATTCAGATCGTCAGGAACGTGCGGCGCCAGTTTGACACTGCAAAGCTCAACGATCTCGCGCGCTCAATAAAGAAAGACGGAATTATCCAGCCGCTACTCGTGCGGCCGCATCCCTCTAAGCCGAACCATTTTCAATTAGTCATTGGTGAACGACGTATGCGCGGCGCGCAGCTCGCAGGCCTGGCCGCCGTACCGTGCGACGTCCGCGATCTGGACGATAAGAAGGTCGCCGAACTGCAGTTAATTGAAAACGATCAGCGTGAAGACTTAAGGGCGACTGAGAGAGCCGTCGGTTACCAGGCTTTGATTGATAAGCATGGCCACACACCCGCCACGATCGCCTCAACAGTTAATCGATCACGCGAATTCGTCTATCGAACGCTCAAGCTCTTGAAAGCGCCCAAACTCGCTATCGACGCCCTGGACCGCGGCGAGATCTCCGTTCATACCGTCGCGGGAATTGCCAGAATTCCGAGCGAAGCCGCGCGTGAAAAAGCAGCGCGCGAAATCATCCGCGACAATTACACCGGCGCTCCGCTAAGCGAACGCCTCGCGGCCGCGCACATCGAACGCCATTACATGCGCGAACTTAAATCCGCGCCCTTCGATCCAAATGACGCCAAATTGACAAAGGCCGGCTCATGCGAAACCTGTCCCAAGCGCACCGGCAATAATCGCGAAGAGTTTCCCGAAGGCCGCGCCGATGTCTGTACCGATCCAATATGCTTCGTCGAGAAAGTCGCCGCCGCGGAGCGATTGATTCAGATCGAACCCCGCCCCAGCCGGCCGGACACAAGGGCCGAAGAACAATCCAAGCCGGCCCCGGGCAAAACAATCGATGACATGCGCGCGCGCCTTTCCGATCGCAAACGAAGGCGCGCCGCCGAGCTGGAGCAGCGTCTGCTCTTCTTAAAGCAGGAATTCACCGAGATCGAGTTCAATGAAATTCTCAATGTCGCCGTCACCGCCGCGCATCGTCTCGCGCAAAGCAGCCGCAAGTCAGACCGCGATCTCTTCGTGGCCGCATTGGAAAAGTGGACCGTTCTCGAGATTGAGGAACTGACGGAAGAAACCGGCCTCTCACGCTGGGTCGCTGAAAACATCGGAAAGGCTCTGGAGAAGGATGGCCTGGTGCTCATCCGCCCCAAGGCCGATCCAAACAAAAGCGGCGGCCGGCCTCGACTCGAATACAGCCTCACGCATTCCCGCAAGTAGCCCCAGTGTCCGCGCGGACACTGCCAACTCAAATTTACGCACCGGCCAACTGGTAACTCTCAATCCTCATGCGGCCGCCTATATCAGAATTACAACGCCAGTTCGATCGCGCGAACACATCTGGTTGGATTTCGCTGGTTCGCGCCGCGGCCGATCAATATCAATTCACCGTCGAGCTGCTTCTGGGGATCGGTTCACGTGAAACGAATCTCGAGCCGCAATACCAGGTTCACCCGGGCGATCACGGCCGCGGCTTCAGCATGTGGCAGATCGACATCGGCAGCGACGCCGAATGGATCGCGACCGGTGACTGGAAAGACGTCGGCAAGGCGGTCATGCGCGCGGCCTTCTGGCTCGATCAGAAAAGGACCGACGTCACCGACAAGCTGAAGCACCCATGCGTTGAAAAGAAATTGAGCGCGGTAGTCGTCAGCAATGCTGACATCGAGCGCATTACTGTGGCCGCTTACAACACAGGCGCCGCGCGCGCCGTCAGCGCCTATCTGAATTTCAAGAATCCCGATCGCTTCACGACGGGCGCGGATTATTCGGCCGACGTGCTCTACCGCCGCGATGTCTTCGCCAGCTTTCTCAGCAACATGAAAGGACAATCATGAAACGTACTTTTGCCGTAACTATTCTGGCTTTGCTTTTGATGACCGCTGCCTGCAGCCCGAAGATCGAGCAGGCGCTCAATATCGCTTTCGACGATGCGCCGGTCGTCGTTGACCAACTTGAAGTGGACGGCGTCATCAGCGCGGACCTCGCCGGCGAGCTGCGGGTTGACATTCCCGACGGCGCCAAATTCGGCGAGAACCTGATAGCCAAGCTGAATGGGATTCCTAAAAAGGCGCCCGATCGCAAAGCCCAGAAACTCGCTGCTTGGCAGAGCGGGGAAAAAGATTGGCTAGCGATCGTCAGCCGCGGCCATTTCAAATTGAAGCCGAAGACGCAGCGAATCGCCGACAGCATCAACGGCCTGTTCGCGACCGCAATTCAAATCTATGGCGGCATCTCGGCTCAGGACGCGCCGGCGCCGGTGGCTGTGCCGCCGAATTTGAGTGACAAACAGATCGAAAAGCTGCTCTTGGATCGTCTCGAAAACGCGCTCAATTCGCTCAATTAACCGCGCAATTGTCCGACAAATTGCGCGATTCATCCTGAATGCAGGTAATTCGCACGAAATCAATGTCACTTCCATTTACTCCCTTCTTGCCGACGCTCTTTCACAACGTTTGGCCGGTCGGTATCGGTGTGGCGATCGGCGAGTTCACCGCCGAAGCCGCCAATTGGCATTCGCCCTGGCTCGCCGCGATCGTCACCGGCGCCATCGTGCAAATCGTGATCGCCTTAATGCGCGCATGGTTCACCGAGCGCCGCGATCTCATGCAAACGATGACGAAGCTGCTCGATGAGCAGCGCATGTATTGGGGCGACCTGGTCCGCGCCGAAAAGGACGAACGTCATCAAATGGCCAACCGCGCCGCCAAAGCTGAGATGAGACTGTTCGTCCTCACTCACGGCGTCCCGGCAAATCAAATTAAAGAACCGCCGCCGCTTTATCCGGAAGTTGAACAAACAAATGCTGAGCGCCACCAAAATTAGAAACCTAATCACGCCGGCGCTCTCGGAATGGCAGCAGCTCGCCAAGAAGGTGAAGGCCGAAGAGGACGCCTGCGCCGCAAAGACCAAAAAGGATCGCGACCGCATGGCTGCGCTCGAGCTGCAGATCCAATTGACGATGTCGAAGGGCTTTGCCCCAAATCAAAGCAGCGTGGTCGTGCAAACCGTCGAGACCGAGTCAGCGATCGCCGAGGTCAAAGATGAAGGTTGCCGGCAAATCGATCCGGAAGAGTTTTTCAAGGCGATTCCGGCGAAGGATCGCAAACATCCGTTTTGGGGGTGCCTTAAAGTCGGCATCGGGAAAGCTGAAAAGTATTTGCCGAAAGCGCTAATGGAAAAGCTCGCGATTCGTGAACCGAAACTGACGGTCAAGGTCCGATTAAAGAAGTAATGCCGCATCGATGGGAAGACGGATTGAATCAGCATCGCGCGAGCCAAAGCCGGAAAGACGTTCCGCTTGTCCGCGTGCTCGCCGGCGTGCGCCTGACGTCGCGGCTTCGGGAAGATCATGAGCGCGCGGCGAAGCCCTGGTTTCTGCTTTATGAACCATCGCGCGACGAATTCATCGACGAGACGATCGCCTGGCTCTTCGGCCATCAGGCAGACGGCTCAAAACACACCTGGGAGAAATGCCGCGTCATTAGCGAGAGCGGTAGAAAAGGGATCGCAGCGCACGCATGAATAAAGAGAAGCCAAACAAAGACTATCGCGAAGAGCAGCGCCTCTTGAAGCAGCGCTGCCGCATGGGCCTATTGTACGGTCTGAAAAGCGGATTCTTCGATCGCGGCGCGCGCCAGGCAAAGGCAGCGACGATCGGATGCGCGCAATGTTCGCCGGCAAATCCTTAGAGAAATGAAAAGATCGAACGGCGGTAAGCGAGTACATCTCCACGCCGTTTGACTGCTTACTGCTCACTGCCTTCTGCCAACTGTTTTTATGAATGGCCAGCTCTTCCTCAACCGAAAACAAAGGCGAGCAATCGTCGCCAAAGCGCGGCCGCACTTCAAAGGCCTCGCGGAAGCCGCGCGCGCCCACCGATTCCAAAACCTCGCCGAATCAAAAGCACGAGACGCGCAAGAGCGGGGCAGTAGCCCGACCGTTAGGGAGGGCTCTGTCAACATCGAAACGCGCGACCCAATCCCGGAAAACCGAGACCCTTCCGAAGACGAACTCGAAACCCGAAACCCGAAACCCGGAACTTCCTCAGACCGGCCCCAACGGCTACCCCGTCCACTCGACTTCGAAACTCGGTAAGCTCTTCGAATTAAACCGCTCGACCGTCGCCAAGCGTCTCCAGGAGCGCGGCGTCAAACCCGTCGTCTCTGGAGAACGCAAAGCCGATTATGAACTAACGCCCGAAGTCGAAGCTATTCTTGGCTCTTCCTTCACCGATCCGGAAGTTAAAGAGGCGCAGCGCCGGACTGCGATCATCAATTCTCGCCTCAAGGAAATCGAGCTGGCAGAAGCCGAGAAGCGTTCCATCCCACGCGACGAGATGTTCGAAGAGATCTCCGCGATTTTCCGATCTCTCTATCAACAATTCGTCCTGCAGATGCCGCGTGCAAACCGCGCTCGTTACGCAAAGATCAGTAACGCCGCCGAAATAGAAAAAGCGCTCAAGGCCGACAACGCTAAACCATTTCTGCAGCTCCGCGCCAACTACAACGAAATCTTTAAGAGCAAGAGTCAGAAGCCCGACCGTCAGGGAGGGCGCGGCACGTGACGTTAACCGCTGCGAACATTGCGCGCCTCGAGTACGGTCATGCGAGTGACCTGATCACCGAGCTGACGCTCCAGGCAATCAATGCCGCAATTCCCGCCGCCGGCACCGGTGCGGAATGGGCGGAAGAATATCGACACCTCTCTCCGGAGCGATCATACCGAGCCTCGATCGGCCTGACGAAGTTCACCTTCGACGTCACGCCTTTCATGCGCGAACCCACCGATTGCGCTACGTCGGACCCGACCGTCCATCGCATCACCTTCATCAAGTCGGTACAGATATCCGGCACGACCTTTGGCGAAAACGTCTGTGGCTATTTCATGCACGGTGATCCGTCCAAGATCCTTTTCATCTGCGAGACGCAGGAAAAGATGAAGGCCTGGTCCGTCGAATCACTGGCCATGATGATCCGCGACACGCCGGTCCTCACGAACCTGGTCAAGGACCATCGCGTTCGCGATTCCAATAACACGATCTTTGGTAAGAAGTTTCCCGGCGGTCATCTGGCCATGGCCTGGGCGACATCGCCGGCGACGCTCTCTTCGCGACCGGTCCGCGTCGTGGTGATGGACGAATGCGATGCCTATGAACCAACCAAGGAAGGCGATCCCCGCGAGCTCGCCGCGCGTCGCACCACAACGTTCGGCGAGAGCAAAAAAATTATTGAGATTTCCACGCCTCGTAATCGCTTGCCCAACCCACCAGGCACGCCGCCCGACGCGCCCCAATATTCACCAATTGAATTCAGCTATCAGCAAAGCGATCGCCGCAAGCTCTGGCTGCCGTGTCCGCAGTGCGGAGAGTTCCAGGTACTCGAGTGGGAAAACCTCAATCGCGATCTAGCGTGTTTTATTTGCCAGGCTAAATCTCCGGAGCGCAAGAGCGGCACACAAACAATCCACGGCTGCGCTATCGAAGAAGAGCACAAACCCGAGATGCTGGCCAAGCATCAATGGCGCGCTGAAGCGACGTTCAAAGGCCACGCCGGCTTTTTCATCTGGGAAGCCTATTCGCCCTGGGTGTCGTGGCGGGAAATCATCGAGGCCTATAACGAAGCCGAACGCTCCGGAGATCTGCAGAAGAAAAAGACCTTCTGGAATCTCTCGTTGGCCCGCGGCTGGCAGGATGATGATTCACCGATCGAGACCAACGATCTGCTTTCGCGCCGCGAGAACTATTACGGCGTCGTCCCGGATGGCGTACTGATCATTACCTGCGGCGTGGACGTCCAGGGCAATCGCCTCGAGGTGCAGGTCATTGGCTGGGGATTGAATCGTGAGAAATGGGTCCTGGATTACATCGTTCTCGACGGCGATCCGAACTTTCGACCGGTTTGGAATCGCTTATTGACCGACGTACTCACGCGCGAATTTCTGCGCCAGGACGATCGTGTCATGAAGATTTGGTGCACGACGATCGACGCCGGCGGCCATCATTCAGATAAGGTCTATCGCTTCTGCCGCGAGAACTCGGGGCGCCGCGTCTATGCGACCAGAGGATCGTCCACGGCCGGCCAGCCGTTGATTTCAAAACCGGTGCTCGTCGGAAGACCGCCGGCCATGCGTTTCATGGGTGGCAGCGAAACCGCAAAGGACGACATCTTTGCCTCAATCCGCGTCGCCAAGCCCGGGCCCGGTTACTTTCACTGGCCCAGCGATGAGACCCGGTTCGGCAAAGATTATTTCAAGCAGCTCCTCAGTGAACGGGCCACCGTCAATAAGAAGGGCAAACGAGTCTATAAGTTGATAAATCCCGACGCCCGCAACGAAGCGCTCGATACGACGGTGCAGAACTACTACGCATTCGCGATCATCAACCCACCGCTCGAGCGCCTGGCGCGCATGTTGAATAAAGCAAAGAAGAAGGAACGGGAGGAGCCCGGGAACCAGGAGCTGGCCGCCGATCGGGGCAGTAGCCCGACCGTGAGGGAGGGCTCACAGGACGTTCCGCGCAACGCGCGGATCGAGCAGCGAGAATATCCCACGCCTCCGTACGTGCCCGGCTTCAAGAAATGCGATAAGCCCGACTGCGATCGCCTGGTCCTGGAAGGCCGCGTGTATTGCTGTCACGGCTGCATGTTGGCCGCGGAAGGCAAATACGAAATCCACGAGGACGGTCCGCTCGGCCATAGTAAAGACTGCACCGCGCGTCAGGCGGCAATTATGAGGGTCTATTACCCGCGCCCTGAAGATTCCGGAAGTGCGGACGTTCGGACCTCAGCGCCAGTGTCAGAGCCCGGGGCGGTAGCGACCGGATCAAGCGAGCCGTTGGCAACCGATGACGATGCGGGCAAGGATGCCCGCGCTCCGAAGAGGCGCAAACGCCGGCGCCGCGGCAACTTCGCTACGAATTGGAAACGTTGGTGAGATTGACGCGTTCGTTCAGCCAACGGCATGCCCGACACATAGCCGCATACTTCGGACAGATCTCGTCATGCTCAATTGGCTTTGGCCGCTCACTTATATAATCGACCCCTATCACGACTTCCGTTTCGGGCGGTGTCATGCGAAGCGGGATTCGATAGGCAACATTCAGGCAGGGCTGATAGCGCCGGCAGCGATCGCAAAATGTGTGAAATTCGCCTGGATGTTCAGTAGTCAGAACCTCGTCCGGAACCTCAGAAATATAGCGTGGCAAAGCCCGCTCAAGGATCCTAT
>CBFHBI010000037.1:0-9968 GCA_965653755.1 uncultured Blastocatellia bacterium | reverse complement strand
CTCGCGCGTTATCGCGAAATGCGGGCGACGAATCCCGACTGGTCGGGAGGCAGGGCGGCTCGACCATCACCCAACAGTTGGTCAAGAACACTTATCTCACTCCTGAGCGCACGCTGCGCCGCAAATTCGCCGAGGCCATGTTGGCATTCACCATCGAACGGCGGCTGTCGAAGCAGGACATTTTCGCTCTCTATTGCAACGAAATCTATCTGGGCCAACGAGGCGTCTTCTCTGTGCGCGGCGTCAGTCAAGCGGCCCGCGTTTACTTCGGCAAGGATTTGCAGGACCTCACACTAGCGGAAGCGGCGACGATCGCCGGAATGATCCAAAGCCCGACGCGCTATTCTCCGGTGCGTCAGAACGAGTCGTCGCGCGCCCGTCGCAATACAGTTCTCGGCACGATGGTGCGGGATGGCTTCATCAACATCGACGAGGCGGCAAAGGCCGCGCAACAATTGCTGGTCGTTGCTGATTTCGATCCAGCCCGCGAATCCGCTGCGCCGTACTTCATCGATTATGTCAATCGTGTCAGAGCCGCGAGTGATAGCGAGCGGGGCAGTAGCCCGACCGTGAGGGAGGGCGCAGAAAGTGATCCGGTGGTTACAACCCTTGATCTCGATTTACAGCGCCTGGCTGCCGACGCAATTTCGCATCAACTCGATCGCCTCGACCCGATATACAAAGTTCGTGTTCTAACTCCGCAAGCGGCTTTCGTCGCGCTCGATCCAACAACCGGCTAGGTGCTCGCCATGATTGGCGGCCGCGACTATTCCGAGTCGCAACTGAACCGCGCGACGGACGCGCAACGTCAGCCCGGCTCAGTTTTCAAACCGGTCGTCTATGCGGCCGCTTTAGAGGTTGGCATGTCGCCGCTGCGCACTTTTCGCGACGCGCCGCAGGAATTCACCTACGGCGGCAAACAAAAGTATCGACCTGCCGATGCGCGAAGGATTAATCAAATCGTTGAATGTCGTCACGGTCGACGTTGCGATGCAGACCGGTCTCGCGCGCGTCGCGAACACAGCGTCCGATTTCGGCTTGCCGCGGCCAAATCCTTATCCGGCGCTCGCCCTGGGCACGACCGAAGCGACGCCGCTGCAAGTCACCACGGCGTACGCCTCGTTCGCGAACGGTGGCCGAAGAATCTACGCAAATGTGTTCGCGGACGAAGCAGCGCCCGCAGGCTATCAAGTCATCGCGCCCACAACTGCATTCATCGTTACCGACATGCTGGAAGGCGTAATCGATCATGGCACGGCGCGAGCGGCTCGCCGCCAGATCGTCGGAACGGCGGTCGCGGGTAAGACCGGAACGTCGCGCGACGGTTGGTTCGTGGGCTACACGCCGAATTTGGTCTGCGCCGTTTGGATCGGATTCGACGATAACAAACAGCTTGGGTTGACGGGAGCCGAAGCTGCCCTGCCAGCGTGGGTTGAATTCATGAAAGGGGCGATTGATTTAAGACCTGAACTCGGCGGCAGATCATTCGCGCAACCGGAAGGCATCACCATCGCCGACATCGATCCTGAAACTAACGAACTTGCTTCAAACAAATGTCCGATGCATGAACGCGTTGCCTTGCTCACGAGCGACGCGCCCAAGTCCGAATGCTTCCGGCACAACTTCTTTGCTGACGTTACGGACGTGCCGCTCCAGACCGCCGCTGTTATCTCGTCGCCCGACCCGGGACGTTTGCGCAAGGACCAGAACAGAAAGCTCGCGCCAACGTTCTACGGCCTGCGCGACACACAAGTTGAAACAAATAAGCAAGGCCGGAGAGTTCTGGTTAATGAAATGAGAATCGCCGAGAGATGAGGATGTCTCTAAAGATTTTCGCCGACGGCTTTGCCGTCCGATGTGGGGAAGGTCTGCGACCTTCCCAAACGATCGCCTTTGCTGCCGGGCTACGCCCTTCTCCATTCGATGCGATCAAAATCAACCAGCAGGGGCTCATTCTCTAGAGGTTCTCTCTGCCAAATCCGTGCGCTCGACCATCGATAATCCATTGGTCGACTAGCCATGTCAGCCCGCACCGGATTGAGATGGATGTAGTTGACCTTTTGCATAAACATACCTTCGCTAAAGATCGACATCACGTTCTTTTCCTGCTGCCAAAGCGAGTAAGTGTGTTTTCTTTTCCATTCTTGATGTCTTAGCTTACTGAGCGATGACTGATAGTCGTGCTCCTTTAGATAGTCAATCACACGCCTACCGATAAGTCCCTTAATGCGGCGTAGAACATCCGCAGAAGTCCTCGGACAATCGGTCAACAGATGAAGATGATCCGGCATGATGACGAATGCGAATAACAAGAAGCCTCCGGTTTGCCGGGCTTCGTCAATCGCGCGACAAGTTACGAGTTTGACGGCTTCGGTTCGGAATACAGGCAACCGATCCTTCGCAACGACTGTAATGAAGAGCGCCTGTGAATCTCTTGAGATTTGAAACTTGGGAGTCATAGTTAAGGGCGTAGCCCAAATCTTAGATAGGAGGTTCGGAAGGTCGAAGACCTTCCGCACATCGGGCGGCGAAGCCGCATTACGAAATCCGGTCAGTCAGATCATTTTTCCAAAATCACTTCAGCAATCGCGTGTTCGGTCGTGTGCGCAATCGAAATGTGCGCTGTCGTCGCGCCGCTGGCTTCGTACAATTCGTGAGCGCGGCCATGGAATAGAATCACCGGCGCGCCTGACTCCTTCGCCGAGACTTCGACGTCCTGCCAGCTGATGCCACCGCTCCAACCGGTCTGCAGAGCTTTCAGCGCGGCTTCTTTTGCGGCGAAGCGCGCGGCATAATGTTGCGCGGCTGCGGCGCCGCGCGATTCGCAATACGCGCGCTCGGCTGCGGTGAAAACGCGTTCGGCAAATCGCGGCGTGCGCGTGATGGTTTCACGCACGCGGCTGACTTCGATGATGTCCACTCCGATGGAAATAATCACGGCAGAGAATAATTTAGCAGATGAAACAGATGTCGGCCTCGACACGGCCGGTTTTTATTGGCGCGAGCGTGACGGTGTGCGCGCTTTGATTTGCGCCGCGTTGGAGCGGGACGGCTTCGCCAATGCCTTTTCGACGCGTCTGGGCGGCGTCAGCCCGATGCCGGAAAATGCTCTAAGCCTCGCCGGCTTCAACGAAGACAAGGCCGAAAATATTTATGAGAACCGCCGCCGCTTTCTCAACCTCTTCGAAGGCGACTGGCTGCTCACCGGTTGCTGGCAAGTTCACGGCGTCGATGTCCGCACGGTCCGTTCCGTGAACGATGCCGCATCAAAACCCGGCGCGGTCGGCGACGACGAATACTGCGACGCCCTCGTCAGTAATGCGCCCAATGTTTTGCTCGCCGTGAAAACTGCTGATTGCGTGCCGATCCTGATCGGCGATCGGTCCTCGCAATCATTTGCAGCAATTCATGCCGGCTGGCGCGGTACTTCCACATCGATCGTCAATCACGCCGTCAAGAAACTTGAAACCGAATTCGGGGCTCACGCCGAAACCATGCGCGCCGCCATCGGCCCAGCAGCAAACAGTTGCTGCTACGAAGTTGGCGCGGATGTAATCAGCATCTTCAAAGAACGATTTGCCGGTGCGGGAAAACTGTTCACCCCAACCCGAGAAAGTCACGCGCGCATCGATCTGCATCAAGCGAATCGCGATCAGTTGATCGACGCCGGTCTCTCGCCCGAGCGAATTCACCTGGCGCCGTTTTGCACAATGGATCGAAACGATCTTTTCTTCTCTTATCGCAAAGAGAAACAGAAGTTCGGCCGCGTGGGGCGATTGATGTCGGTCATCGGGACTCGCTGAATCAATTTCGACTCACTTCAGATGTTCAAAGGACCGCCGCGATAACTGAAATCCGGCGGACTTGGCGGCAGCGGCTGCTCCTGCGGCCCCGGACCTTTGAACACCAGCGTTCCCGCCAGCATGTCATGCAGTCCCTGTTTCTGTTCCGTGAAAGCGATCATGATAAAACCGATACCCAGAATCAGTCCCGACGGGATTTTTCCAAAGTACCGGCCCGTAGCTTTGGCAAAATTGATGCGCTGGCCGTACATGTCGGTGACTCGCAGCCCCAAGACCTTCTTGCCAATCGTCCCTTGCCACGATGAGCTTTCGCAGAGCGCGTAATACAACCACGTCACCAAGAGCGAGACGCCGTTGAGACTCAATCTGGCGCCAATCATGGGTGCTGATGTCGGGTCCTCGCCGCTGGCGGCAATCGCTACACCGAGAATTGCTCCGAGCGGAAAGAAAACGCACGCGGTGATCATCGCGTCGATGATGTAGGCCAGGAATCGCCACCAGAAACCGGCGTATTGAACCGTGTACGGTTGGTACACATTCGTGTCCTCACTCTCAGAGGGGTAGTAGAGCTTTAATTGCCGGCAATCATCCGGTCACTTACTTGCGGCACGGGTTCATTGGCCCGCACGACGCTGAGACCAAAATCGATGTCCTGATTTTTTGGTGGGAAACAGACGTCGTCGTTGCAGCTTTGATAGCGCACGTGCGCACGCAGGTTCATCCAGCCGTCGCCGTAGTTCGCCGGGATCGTCACATTAAATCGAAAAACTGCGCGGCCTTCGTAAACGGCCAGCCGCTCGTTGTTCACCGCTTTCAGGTTACGAACCAACGCGCGCGGAAAAACGATTGGCCCAACTACGACACCTTGCGGCGCTTCGATCTTAATAGTGGTGGGAATCGCATACTTGCCCAAAGGCTTATTTGCATTGACGTGGTAGCCGCCCGGGATGTCCATCTGAATCGTCGCCCGCACCAGCCGTCCGCGTTGCACCTTGCTGCTTGAGTAGTATCCCTTGATCTCGATGTTTGGCTGGGGCGGGACAGAGCGTAGATGCGTTGGCAACGCGGCGAAATTCTGCGGCGTAAACAGGAGCAGACCGAAAAGCAGAAGCTTGATCGTTAATTTCATAAGCAACACTCGATGAGTTTCTGATGGCAACATTCTACACGGACGTGCGACCGGATGTCATAGTACCGCTGCTGGTCACGCATTGCGACGGCTAAGCGATTCTGCCGCCGATCGAAGCAGGTGAATCTCCGCGCGCACTGCGCGCCGCCAATTGGCCGCAGGCTGCGAGGATGTCTCGTCCGCGGGGCCGACGAATGAAGGCGTGGACACCTTTCGATTCCAGAATTCGCTTAAAAGCTTCCACCCGGTCCATCGGTGACGGTTGATACGGCAGCGGATCGGCTGGATTGTGCGGGATCAGATTTATTTTGGCGCGGAGATCGTGACGGTGCAGCAAGTTCGCAAGCTGTCGCGCGTGTTCATCCGCATCGTTCACGCCGCGCAGCATCACATATTCGAAGGTGAATCGTTCGTGCCGCTTCAAAGCCCGCTCGAAGTCTTTGCACGCGGCCATCAATTTCTCGATGGGCCATTTCTTGTTAATCGGCATCAACTCGTCGCGCAGTTCATCGTTCGGAGCAGCGAGCGACACCGCCAGCTGCGGCCGATCGGGAATCGCCGCGAGTTCGCGTATGCGCGGAACGATGCCGGCCGTGGACACCGTGATGCGGTTCGGTACGATGTGCAGACCGGAAGGATCGTTCATGATGCGGATTGCCTTCATCAAATTTTCGAAATTCAGAAACGGCTCGCCCGCGCCCATCCCGACCAGATTTGTCCCGCGGGGCGTTGGCACGCCAACCCCATAGGCGTCGTTCAAGGCGAAGATAATCTGTTCGACGATTTCGCCCGCCGTCAGATTTCGCAGCAAACCCAACTGCGCCGTCAGACAAAACGTGCACTGCAAGGGACAGCCGGACTGCGAAGAGAAACAGATTGTGTCGCGGTGCTCCTCCGGAATGAAAACGGTTTCGACCGGAAAGTTGTCGCGCGTTTTGAACAGAAAACGTCGCGTGCCGTCGGTCGAGAGATAACGCGAGTCGAGCCTCAAGCTTGAGATCACTGCGGCACCGTTGAGCCTAACGCGGAGATCTTTCGGCAAATCAGTCATCTCATCGAAGGAAGTTTGTCGTCGCGCATGAATCGCGGCAAACAACTGACGGGCGCGATACGCCGGTTCGCCAAGCGAACTGACGAAATCAGACAGTTCAGCCGGCGTTAATCCTGTAAGATGAATCTGCGACATTGAAATCAAGTTTAGCACTTGCACGAAGCGCAAGCATGGAGTCAGTTCCATCTGCGTAAGCGGGTCGATCGGGAAGCATCTTTATCCCATCCGCTCACGCAGATGGTACTGACTGCGGAGCAACAAAAATCGCGAGCGACATACATCGCTCGCGATTCCACGATCGGGTTTGATGCCGCGTCAAGGCACAAGATTAAAATTCGCCTTTTCAACCAGCGCTTGACCGCTGACCTGATCTCGGACGCGTACTTCGATTGTGTAGCTGCCCGGTGTCAACGCGCGCGAATCGAGCAGACGCGAAATCGTGAGTCGCTCGCCCGTCATCCTGGTGTTGCGCCAATCCTCGCGCTGCTTCTCTATTTCCTTGCCGTCCTTCAGTAAAGCGTATTCGACCTCGACCGCCGGCCGCAGCGTCGTTTGATCTGTTTCGGCATTGTAGATTTGCAAGTAGAGACCGACCGGCGCGCCGCGCTGAAAACGTCCCGAGATATTCGGAATCACTTTCTGATCGCCGATCATGAACTGGCGCGACGAAGGTTCTTCCGAAACGGACTTGAGGACCGAGCAGAGGATCATCGATGAAACCGCGAGCTTCGATCCAAACTTGGGAACCGTGAAGCCGATGTGACGAATGCCGGTGGCGCCCGTGTTGGTGTCGCGCACCATCAGATCCGCCTTGTAATGGCCGGGAAGCAGCACGATAGTTCTTTGATACGCGGATTTGCGCGCCTTTGCGTCAGCTAATTCTTCCGGGGTGGCCGTCGTGGTGACAACGTCTTCAAAGAAACTCACGCGTCGTTCGGCGACGTTCATGACGCGGCCGACGATGTTGGCGGAGGCGACTTGCGCGCCGCCGCTGTTGTGAAACGCAAGTTCAGCGTTCTCGGCCTGCACCGTAATTGTCGTGACCATGCGATTGTCGTCGAATTTGAAAAAACCGAACGCGGCTTCGAAATTGAGGGGATTATCTTCAATCTTCGGCGTGTTGAGAACGCTTCCGCTGAACGGATCGTTCTTCGGAGTCTCGGGCTGCGAGTTAACCAGGCGAATCAGAATCCCGGGTTGAGATTGGATTTCCAATGCCGTGCGAAGCTGCTACCAGGCCACCCTGGCTAGTTCCACCAGTCGTTTCAACTCCGCCCGGAACATTCAGCAGCGCTATCTTTTCGAAAGGATTATTAGCGATCCGATATTCGCCGGTGCCGGTGGGATCGACGAATTCAATCTCAGCGCCTGCGCGTCCGGGGATGTTTCGATAGAACCATTTCTCAAACGGGTAGGTTGAGGTTGCGCCGAAGCCTTCGCCAGGGTCGCCCTGGTACGCGCCGCCAGCGGGATGCGAATCGACCTCATCGGGCTTGCCGTACTTGAGATAAGTGCGGCCCCGATCGGTCTTGTAACCGGGAATGCCCGAACTGAAGTGTTCGTTCACGTAGGCGATGCGCTCGTAATAGGCTTCGCGGTATTCATTCTCTTCGGTGTCGGGATCGGGATCGCGAGTCTTCCAAAAAATGTCTATGAATTGTTCGCGTTCCGCGTTCGTCTTCAACTGGTCCCACGCTCTTCGTTCGGCATCAGAGATGATTGGGCCAACATCGATGATGAATTGCTTGAACGCTTTGTCGGGCTCTTCCTTGACTTTGCGTGGTTTGTCTTGAGGATCGACGGCTGGTTTTCTTTGCCCGGAAACGGCCGGCGCAAGCCATACGACCACGATTGCGATGAGCAAGGGAATTGATTTACGCATGAAGGCTTGACTCCTTCCGAAAGATAGGACGTTGAAGGACAAGCAGGGAGACTGCTAAAAACAAAACCGGCTCTCAATCTTAAATGATCGAGAGCCGGCTGGTTATTCCGTCCTACGGCACGACGGTAAACTTGCCGTAGTCCTTTTGCACAATCGACTGGCCGCTGACCTTATCGCGCACATGCACCTCCAGCGAATAGTCGCCGGGAGCAAGCTGGCGCGAATCAATCAGCTTCGAGAGCGTTAGTCGCTGGCCCGAGTCGCTATTACCGCGCCAATCTTCCGCCTGCTTGCCGATTTCTTTGCCGTCTTTCAACAAGACGTAATCGACATCGACCGAGGGCCGCAGCGTCGTCTGATCGATGCCCGCGTTGTAGATTTGCATGTAAACGCCGATTGGTGAACCGCGATGGAATGCACCGTTCACGTTCGGGATTACTTTGACATTGCCGATCATAAACATTCCGACCGCCGGCTCGTTATTGAGCGACTCGAGTTTCGAAGCGATGACCAGGGTCGAGGTCGAAAGCTTCGCCGGATCGTATTTCGGCACATCGAATCCGAGATGCCGCACGCCGGTCGCGCCCGATTCTATGTCGCGCACGATCACGTCAACTTTGTAATGACCGGGCGTCAGCGCGACCGCCTTTTGATAAGCCGACTTCCGGCCCTTGGCGTCGGACAGCTCTTCCGGAGTCGCGCGCGTGATGACCGGATCTTCAAACTGGCCTGCGCGCCGTCCTGAGACGTGAGTGATCCTGCCGAAGATGTTTAGCTGCGCCTGCTGCAAGCCGCCGCTGTCTTTGAAGACCAGGTTCTGATTGTCGGTTTGAATCGTGAAAGCGGTGATGACGCGCTCGTCAGATTGGCGATAGAAATCTACGCGCAGATCAAAGTTGAGTGGGTTGTCCTCGACTACCGGCGTGTTCACCGACGACGCGAGATCGCTGAACTTAACCTCGGGCGGTCTCTGCAAATCGGTGAGCACCTGCAGACGCGAGAATGGACTGTCCTGCTCGCGCATGTAGTTGGGCATGCCGATGCCGCCGACGTTCGCGACGCGGTCGCTCTTATCCGACAGACCCATTTCTTCGGCGAGGGTTAAGCCCGCGCCGGGAACGTGCAGCAGCGCGTCCTTTTCGTCCGGGTTGCGGGCGATGCGGTATTCGCCGCTGCCCGTCGGATCGACAAATTCAATTTCGATGCCCGAGCCGACGCCCGGCAAGTAACGATAAAACCAACGCTCGAAGGGATAGGTCGAAGTCTCGCCGCCGCCTTCGTAAGACTCGCGCTGGTAAGCGCCGCCCGCCGGATGCGATTCGATTTCGTCAGGCTTCCCATAGACGATGTAGGTGCGGCCGCGGTCGGTCTTCCAGCCGGGAATGCCGGAGGCATAGTGCTCGTTCGCGTAGGCAATCCGTTCGTAGTATTCCTCGCGATATTCGTTCTCCTCCGTGTCGGGGTCCGGATCGCGCCGCCGCCAGAAATTCTCGATGAACTGCTCGCGCTCCTCGTCGGTCTCGAGCTTCTTAAAGGCCTTTCGCTCTTCGTCGGTGATGATATAAACGACGTCTTTTTCGAGCCAGTCCTTGTAAGCCCTCTTCAATTCGGGCTTTTCATTCCGCGGCTTGTTCATCGGATCCTGGTCCGAAGATGATTGCTCCTTCTTTTTTTGGGCCAGGCCGGACGGCACGGCAAAAATAAGGGCCAGAAGAACGACAGCCAGACGGCTCGAACGGCGTTGTGACATTTGAATTACTCCTAAAGAAAAACCGGGGAAACTATGGTTGCCAGTAACGGAATCGCAGCGTGGACACCGCAGACGAATAACGAATTCTAGGGTTGCCCTAAACCAGAGTCAAGATGCGGTGAAATATGCGTGAAGTTGCCTGCCCGGCCGCGCTCAAGAAACCATTTGACATTTGAAATTTGAGATTTGTACGCGAACGGGTCGGCGCGGCGATTGCAGAAATGATCCCCAGACCCAGATTTCAAATCTCAAATCCCAAAGCGCAAATTACTTTCTTACGCGGTCTGCCGCTTTCTGCCCGTCACCCACGCCACCACAGGCGAGATGGCGTAGAGCACGAACATCGGCGCCGC
>CBFHBI010000036.1:0-10013 GCA_965653755.1 uncultured Blastocatellia bacterium | reverse complement strand
ATCGGCCAGGGCGCTGAACACGTTGTCGATGAGATGCATGGGCAAGCTGGCCCAGGAAAAGATTGCTTGAAACACCACCAGCATGACGAGCACCAGAATCACCGGACCAAGCACTTTGTGCGTGACGAATCGATCGATTCGTTCGCTCACACTTGGTCCATCGGCGCCGTTTGCTTCGACGGCTTCAGAAACGATGCGTTCGATGCGCGCGTAGCGCTTGATCAAGTCAGACGGTGATCTTCTCTTCGCCTCATCTCTCACAGGCGGAACGACGGGCATTCGCGGCGACGAAGCAGCTGCAACCACCGCTGCGGCGAGTTCTTGCAATCCGCGTCGTTGTTTGGCAACCACCGGCACGACGCGGACGCCCAAGCCGTCGCTTAACTTGTCCACCGCGATCTTTAATCTGCTGCGTTCCGCGAGATCGGTCATCGTTAGCGCTATCACAATCGGTCGCCGTGTTTCGATCAACTGCATCGCCAGATAGAGATTGCGCGTGAGGTTTGTGGCATCCACGACGACTACGATCGCATCTGCTTTCATCTTTCCCAGGTCAAGCAAAATGTCGCTCGCGATCTTTTCATCGAGCGACGTCGCGTGAAGACTGTACAAACCTGGAAGGTCGATCAGCCGCGCTGCCACCTCTTCGGACACAGCCCAATGGCCCGACTTACTTTCGACGGTAACTCCGGGATAGTTCGCCACCTTTTGTCTGAGTCCGGTGAGCGCGTTGAAAAGACTCGTCTTCCCCGCATTGGGATTTCCCGCGATGAGCACGGTCAACATTTGCGTCGAGGCGGCGGAAAGCGGCGCGGCTCGATCGGTTGCAGAAATGTTCAAAACGGCACTCATCGGAATCCTGCTCCGAGGTGGACTAAGATTCGATCAAAACTTCGATTGATCTCGCTTCGGTGCGACGAAGCGCAAGGTGATAGTTGTGTATGCACACTTGGATCGGATCGCCAAAGGGGGCAGACTTGATTACGCGCACGGGCGCGCCGGGCACTAATCCCATTTCCATCAAGCGCAAGCCATGACTGTCCGTCCGGTCAATGGAAGCGATGTGCGCGGTTACGTCGTGTGGAATTGAATCGAGAGTCATCGTAGGGTTGATTGGGTTTGGGCTTCAGAGTTGAAATTCATTTTCAAAATCACCACGCATGGCTTTTGGCAAGCCTTGGGCCGAAACCGGCCTTGGCAAAACGTTCAGCAAATGTACGGGTCCTACGATGAGAGCGAACCGCCGCCACCTTTCAGTCTGCGAGATTCTGCGCACCGCCGCGGAAGATTTTCGCAACTTGACGGGTAATTAAATTCTGAGTCGGGGAGTTGGGCCATTTACAGCCGAGGTGGAAAGAAGATTGCGAAGTGTGAATTGGTGGAGCAGAGGGGGATCGAACCCCTGGCCTCCGCATTGCGAACGCGGCGCTCTGCCAAACTGAGCTACTGCCCCACGCGGGAATCGATACTACCGTTTCAGGTTTTAGGTTTCAAGTTGGTAGTGTCGGCAGATACGGCCGCGTAACTATCGATCTCACGATGCGGTCTGAAGTTGAGTTATCGCATTCGCGGACATTCATGCCGAAAGATTTTTCCGCCACTCGAGAGTGGCATAAAGAATCAACGATTAGGACGTCATGTCTTTGAGCGTTGACGCGACGCGAGCTGCCAGACGCGCGTTGTTTTCGAGAAGTGCGACGTTCGCCGTCAAGGTTGCGCCTTCACTCGCCTCTGCCATCCGCGCGAGCAGAAAGGGAGTGATATTGCGGCCACTGATCGATTGTTGATTTGCCTGAGCTAACGCATGGTCAAGAACGTCGTTCAGTATCGAGGCATCGACTTCAGCGTCGGCAGGAACCGGCGTGGTGACGAGCAAAGCAGATGATAAATTCAGTTCTCGTTGTGCGCGAAAGATTTGTACGACCTGCTCAGGTGAATCGCATTGTGCATCTACCGGCAGCCCGCTTCGCCGCGAATAGAATGCCGGCAGCTCGTCGCATTGGTAGCCCACGACGGTGACGCTGTGCGTCTCGAGCCACTCGCGCGTCGCCGGCAGATCCAAAACCATCTTCGCGCCTGAACAGACGACAATCATCGGGGTCCCGGCGAGTTGCGGCAAATCGGCGGAAATGTCCGGCAGAGATCCGCGGTGGACGCCGCCAATCCCGCCAGTGGCGAATACCTGGATGCCGGCGCGATGCGCGATCCACATGGTTGACGCGACGGTGGTGGCGCCATTCCATTTTTGCGCGGCCGCGATTGCCAGGTCGCGCACGCTCACCTTCCTGATGTCATCGCTGTTGGCCAGCAGTTCCAGATCAGAAGATGACAAACCAACACGCAATTCGCCGCCAAGCACGGCAATCGTCGCCGGCTCAGCACCATGGTCGCGCACGATCTGTTCTAATTTTTGCCCGGTCTGCAGATTTTGCGGCCGCGGCAAACCATGCGCGATGACGGTTGACTCCAACGCTACGATCGGTTTGTCGGCCGCAAGTGCTGCCTGCACCTGGCCACTCAATTTGAGAAATTTGTTCATCACTTCGTTAAGGTAAAAACGGTGCCGCCGCCGTTCGCAGTGTGCCAGGCGACGCTTGCATCGATCATGCTGGCGCGCGCGCGGATGTTCGCGACGCCTCGTCCCGATTTCTTTCTCGGGGTTGATTCAGCAAAGCCTCGGCCATCGTCTTCGATCTTCAATTGAAACTCATTGTCCGCGGAAACAGTCGCGCTCATCTGCACGTGATGCGCGCCCGAGTGCCGGCACACGTTACTTAAAGCCTCTTGAGCGATGCGATAAATTTGGATCTGAGCGCTGGGTGGCAGGTTCAGCTTCTCATCCAGGTTGTCGTCGCAGTTGAATTCATAATCGAACTTACATTCGGGCGCAGCATGTTCGACCGCATGAGAAAGGGCGAACTGCACTGCGGCCGACAGGCCGACATTTTCCAACGCCGAAGGGCTCAAGTCTTCGCAGATGCGGCGGACCTCTTGCGAGATCGATTCGATCTCAGCGCGCAGGGCGCCGGGCTGCGATGGCGCGCGATTCGGGCGAACATTGTTCGCGTTGCCGGATGGAAGCTGATCGACCAGCAAAGCAAGGTTACGCAAATCGGCCAAAGTTTGATCATGCAGATCACGCGCGATGCGCCGCCGCTCGGTTTCAGTTTCATTCGCAAGCTGCAGACGCGCGCTGGCCAATTCACGGTTTGCAGCCGCGAGTGCGGCGCTGGTTCGATGAATGCGCCGGTTCTGCATATAACCCCAGCCCAAAGCGATCAGCGCCAGCATCAAAAGCACGCCGAGGGCCGTGGAAGTCCAGGGGAAAGGCGCGCGCGCGACGGTGAACTCGAATGCCAGCGGCGCGGCGGGCAGCAAATCTTTGGTGAAGGCGCGCGCGACAACTTTGTATTTTCCGGGGCTTAACTTCTCCATCGCAAACTGCGAGTCATGAGAGAGTTTCTCGCGAATTATTTTTCCCGTGCTGTCGTACAACGCAAACGCATACTGAAACTGTTCCGGGAATGTACGGCTACTGATCGCGGTAACATCGAGCAACAGACTGTTCTGCGGATAGTCGAGTTGCAAACCGGCGCGCAATTCCTCCGGCTGATGAATTCTCTGTCCGATGATTCGCGCCGGCAGGACCGTCGGTGCGATTTCTTCGGTCTCGTATCGGACGATGCCGCGGTTCGTGCCGACGATCAAACTTTCGCCGCCCGCATCGCGTCGTTCTGATAACACTGCAAAGACGCGTTGTGATGGTAAACCCTGCTCAACATCGAGCCGCGACGTAATCGCGCCAAACTGATCGTCACGCGCCACGCGCAGCAATCCGTTTCCCACGGTGGCGCACCAGAGTTGTCCGCTGCGCGTGTTGTCGCTACTAAGCGCGAGCGCCCGCGCGTTCGTGGCCCCGGCGACTCCTCTTAACTCGTTGGCGCGAAAACTGTAGAGACCTTTTGCAGAAGCGAACCACAGCACGCCCTGATCGATGTTGACTGACCAGATGGCCTCGCCTTTGAGTTCTGCCAAAGCTGGCTCAGTCGTCGTTTGCTTGCCGTCAAAGAAGAATACGCCGCCGCTCGCGGTTCCAATCACCAGACGCTCCGCGTCGTCCTTGCCCAGGCAGGTTACCTCGCGCAGTTGATCGTCAGCGCCTGCGTCGGGCCAAACCAGTTGCCGCTGCGAGCCGACGAGTTTTTCCACCCCGTAACCGAACGTCGCGACGTAGGTCACGCCATTCAAGTCTGAAATCGCGCGCACAGTGTCGCCCTGTGGAAGATCGGCGGACGTAGGAATGCGGACAAAGACAGGTTCATTCGATTTGGATGAGACATCGACGTGGGTATTGTCTCGCGCCGCAAACAATCCATTTGCCGTCGCAATCAAAAATTTTCCTTTAGCATCGCCGCCAATTGCGTAAATCACCCGCCGGCCGATCTCCGCGATCGAACGCCACTTCTTGAGATCGTTGTCGTAACCAAATAACCCAGCATTGGTGCCCGCAAACAGATGTCCGTTCGCCGAGTAAAGTGCGCGGATATAGTTTGCGTTCGCGTCTTCGCTGATGGTTTCCGTCCGCATGGCGTGGGGATCGTAGCGGCAGACGCCTTTGTCCGTCGCGAACCAGACGACTTCCTGGCTGTCAATGTAAATTCCAAAGATGTGATCGGAACGCAGGGCGCCGCCAGTGCCTTCGAAAGTGAAATGCTCGAGTGTCTTGCCGTCGCTGAGGTGAAAAGCTCCGTGGCCGTCGGTGCCGACCCACAGGTCATCGCCGGCGCCGCGCGCGATCGCCATGACCGGACCAGTGGCCGCGTTCGCTTTCAGCGGTTTCAGTAGATCATTTTGATCGAAGACGGCGCTTTCATCTTTGCCCGCGCGCGCGCCCACCCACAGACGGCCTTTAGCATCCGTGTCCAGCGCGTTGATGAAATAACTGCGCGGCTTGCTGGCGATTTCCTTCGCTTCGCCGTTTTCGAATTGCAGAATGCCGCGGCTCTGCGTGCCGACGTAAAGTTTGTCGCCGATCATTGCGACACTGGTAAGCTTTAATGGTCCAGGATGATCTTTGTCGGCGCTCGCGAGAGGTTGATCGGGAATGGCCAGAACTGCGTAGGTCGGTGAAGGATTGCTTGCAGCATCAGTCGAGGGAACTCTCGAAGCAGCCTCTTGACGCACGCGGCAATCGAAAACCTGGCCGTTCTCGCTCGCCAGGATTGCGTGATCGCGTTCCGCCGTGATGATCGCCGTGATGACTTTTCCGGCAGTTTCTTTGATCGTTTGAAACTTGTCCCGCCAAAGGCGCGCGGCTCCATTCTCGGTGCCAATCCACAGTGCCCCAGTCTTATCGACTTTCAGTGCCAGCACTCTTCCTTGCGGCAATCCATCGGCGGTTACCGCACTGGTGCGCCGCCCGTCATAACGGGCCAGCCCGCCATCAGTCGCAAACCACGTCACGCCGAATTCCGTCTGCGCGATTGCGTGCGTTCGATCCGAAGGCAATCCATGAAACGAAGTCACTGCGCCCCATTGATGCAGGTTCGGCGGCGGCGTCGGTGATGGCGAAGGCGCAGGCGTCGGAGTCGGCGAGGGCGTTGGTTGGTTTTGGGAGAAAGCAGAAGGCAGAAGGCAGAAGGCGGAAAGCAGAAAGAGAGTGAGCAGTGAGCGGTGAGCAGTGAGCAGTGATGTAACGCAAACTCTCAGATTACGAAATAGCCCGGCATCATTGATGTGAGCTTCGTCAGAGTCGCTGAATGCAGCCGCAAGTTTAAGGATTACTGTTCTCATCGGGCGGCAGGATCGGATAATCATCGGGCAGCGGATCTATCAGCCACGTCCGCTGCATCTCAACTACCCATCGCTTATCAATGCCGTAACGAGAGAGAGGAGTGCGGAGGCTGATTGAGTAGATGATATCGCTTTGCGTTCGCATCGAGACAACTTGATCCTCGACCATCTCTTTACCGTCATCTCCGTAAGTCATTACAAATCGCACTGCGGGCAACTGCCCAAGACGCGTTGCGTCTCTTCGAATTAGGCGAACACGATGATACTTTTCTTTTTGCCAGCGTAGATGCTCATCAATTATGTCGTCGAAAGAATTCCACATCATCGCGTTATAGCTTCCGTCAACCCATAAATAGGCATTAGGCCAGCCGTCTTGCTCTGACCACGAAACAGACGTTGGATTCAAGAGATTGATGCCGAAGCCATGTTGCGGATTTGGCGCGGGACTGGTCAGGCCAACCATCCCTCTTGGTAACAGAACAGAGTAAGCGTAGTTGAAATTCGCGTAACGGCCTTCGATGGAATCGTAAATAGTAGGTGTTTGACTGGATTTATTCGAAGCGCATTTGGTGGCGGTGTTATCGGCTGGTTGAAGGGCAGCATATCGCGTACGGACATGATTCTTCAGCAGAACTGAATTGAAACAGACGGTGAACGCCATCAACCTTGCCGCCATCTTGAGCGACCACCGCGCCATGTTATTTTCTCCGCGTCTTGCTTTCTTCCCGCTTCTGCTCATCCGCAAACTTTTTCTGATCGCGCTCGATCCATCCTTCCAGATCGGCAGCCGCTTTCTCCAACTCGTCATTGTTCAGCAGGCCGCGTCTGAGCGCTTCAAAGAACGCGCGCGAGCGCACGTTGTAGGCCAGCTTCTCGTACGCTTCGTGCGGCGTGCCTTCGGGAATTGAAACGAAGAGTTTTTCGTAGAGTGTCGCCAGGCGGCTCTCGACTCCGCGCAAACTCAAACTGCATTTGCGGGCGATGGCCCAGTTGGAGAGGCCAAGCGCGAGATAGTAAAGCGCCTCGGCTTCGAATTCAGTCAGCAATGGACGCTTGAATGAATCTTTGAAAGCCGGATCGATCATGTCGGCGCCGTCTTCCAAAACGGCGGCGACGAAACGCAGAAAGCGCGACTCGGGATTGTTCTTGTGAATGAAGCCGTAAGCCGGCGGCGGATCGACCGATTTAACGATCTTGCGAATCTCGTTGATGTAAATCTCGTGTGGAAACTGCGTCCAGAAAATGATGCGCGCTTCAGGATAATCGCGCCAGATTTGCTTCGCAGCCTTAACTCCCGACAACTTCGGCATCTGAATGTCGAGAATGCAAACCTCGGGTTTGTTCTTGAGCGCCAGCGTCACCGTCTCTTCGCCGTCGGCAGCTTCGAGGACCGGCTGATGCGAAGGAAAGTCGCGCTCGAGTATCTCGCGCAAGTAAGCACGCTGGGCCACGTTGTCTTCGGCGATTAGGATGGACATGGTCTTAGTCGCTGGTGATAATAGCCCGAAAGTCATTGCTGCAAAAATGTGGCTTGCGACGTTGCCGACGCGGAATGTCACGCGGTCCGCGAAGCTCGCCGATTCCGGCACTGCGACCAGGTAGCCGGAGATCTTTTCGCTCGGAATTCACAAATTACTTTTCCGGATTTGGAATCGACCGCATACCACCATGCTCGGTAGCTGCGAGAAGCGGCGATGGACTCTTCTGCGGTGGCCGCGCTTACGTCGTCTAACACTATCTTGAGGAGCACCTGCTTGTCGTTCGCAGAGAATTCGTAAGCTTCCGGCGCGATCCACAATCGATGATCAGGGTTCGCATGCTGGCGGTACATTGCTAATGCCTGTTTGTCGATCTCCTTTTGTGCTCCAGACGTCAAGTTCGCCACTACTACTTTGGATGATTTGGTCGCTTCAAAATCGTTGATGAGGACTAGCTGCTGCCGATGGCCGAGTGTCACTTCAATAACGCGGTGGTGCGTGTAAAAACGAATTGGTTGTTTGTCGGAATCGCGTTTTAGAAAATCGCAGAGGGGCATCCCGCTATCAACCTGACAAAAGTTTTCAGTGACTTCGTAGTGTTGAATTCTAACGGTCTTGTCTGGCTGAGGCCATACCCAATCAGCGTGCCCACGGCGCTTAACTTGTGTATGAACCGAAGAACAGAGAACCACGACTAGCCAAACAGCAAGTCGTCGACACCATCTATACCGATCGCGCAGCATCGCTTCACATTTCAGTCCAGCTTAGCAAAACGAGCAACGTGGCTCGCCACACTTGAGCGACCGGGTGCGACTGTAACGAGGGCGCGAAGACGACTCCGCTAGGAGTCGAATGTTTATAGTCACCGACTGAAGCGATTTTCCTTCGCTCCGTTAGGAGCGAAATCGTCGCCATCTCGATACGATCTCGCTCCTAAAAGGGGCGACGAAATCTTCTAAAACGAATTCGATTCAATAAACATCTCGCCCCTACGGAGCGAAGACGCGTCCGGCGGCTTAATGAAGAAACTGCTTCTGAAAGATGTTGCTTTGTGGTAAATCTCTACGCCATGAAAAAACGTCGCCTCGTATTATTAATCGCAATCGGGTTTCTGATTTTCACTTTCCTCGCCTCGGCAATTCCGTCCGGCGCCCAACGCACAACGCAATCCTCGCAACGAAGACCGCCGCAGTCGTCAACTCGCTCGCCGCGCGATGAAGCGTTGTGGCAACGGGCGCTTCAGATACATCGGCGGGCCATCGTCGTCGATACGCACAACGACGTCACGACGCCGATGACGAATGATGATTACGATCTCGGCGGCACTCCGCCTACGCCTTATCGCACCAGCATTGAACGGATGAAGCAGGGCGGGCTCACCGCGTTGTTCTTTTCTGTCTATATCAAGCCGTGGTACGTCGAGCATGGTGGCGCGGCGCGGCGGACGCTCGACATGATCGATTCGGTTTATCGCGCGGTTGAGCGGCATCCGACCGACTTGATGTTGGCGAATTCGGCGGCGGACATTCGCAAGGCCAAGGCGCTAGGCAAGATTGCTTGTCTGATGGGCATTGAAGGCGGACACGCGATTGAAGATTCGCTGCCGACGCTGCGCGAATTCTATCGATTGGGCGTGCGTTACATGACGCTGACGTGGAACAACACGAATAATTGGGCCGACGCGGGGCGCGGCGAAAGAAAACACAACGGGCTGTCGGATTTCGGGAAAGACGTTGTGCGCGAGATGAATCGTCTCGGAATGCTGGTCGATGTATCGCATGTTTCGGACAAGACGATGAGCGACGCGCTCGACGTTTCGAAAGCGCCGATCATTGCTTCGCATTCATCGGCGCGCGCGCTTAGTAATGTGCCACGAAATATCCCCGACGATCTCTTGAAACGAATCGCGAAGAACGGCGGCGTGGTCCAGGTGAATTTTTACAGTCTGTTTGTCGATCAGAAGACCGTTTCGCCGCAATCGGACGAACGCGGTAAGCGTTTGCAGTCTCAGCAGGAGGCTTTGACGGCGAAGTATGCAAACGATCCGGAACGGCTGGCGGAAGAGAGCGACAAATTGGAAGCCGCGAATCCGCTGCCGCCGCTGCCGATCTCAAAACTGATCGATCACATCGATCACATCGTCAAAGTTGCGGGCATCGATCATGTCGGTCTGGGCCCGGACTTCGATGGCGCGAACGATTTTCCGGAAGGCGCGCGCGACGATTCAATGCTGCCGAACATCACTTATGAATTGTTGAAGCGCGGCTACAGCGAACAGGACATCGACAAGATTCTCGGCGGAAATTTTCTGCGCGTGTTTGCCGCAGCGGAAACGGTGGCGCGCAAGATGAGCCGAACGATTAGTGGCGGTGGCAGTACGAAGCGTATAAACAAATGAATTATCCGCAGATTACAGTGATTACGCAGAAAAGGATTTTCCTCAATCTGTGTAATCTGCGAAATCTGCGGATGCATCTTCCCAAAAACAACAGGCTCACGAGTGACATTCCCTTGCGAGCAACATCACGCGTGAGCCTCGGTGTGGACAGCACCACCCTTAACGTCTGGTCTGTTCGTTCTGGCCGGCTTCTTTATAACTGCCGCCATCCTGTCCTTTATCAAGGCCGCGGTTCTGGCCGTCCTGTTGTTTGCCGACATCTTTCTGATGGCCGCCTGCTTCCTGGCCCTGTCCCGGATTGCGTCCCGGTGCTATGTTGCCCTGGCCGCCTTGTTCACCGGCGC